>CAYWLT010000005.1:0-25094 GCA_964459295.1 uncultured Thermodesulfobacteriota bacterium | reverse complement strand
GCTCCTCATTGACAGTAGGCGGGAGGGTAACCACCCTTTTTTTGTATCATAGCATAAAAATCGTGCGAGTGGAAGTCAAAGTCAAATACCCCGCGGCAACGCCGCGGGGCATTTCGGCAGGTCCCGGGGTGCGGTACTATGCAACCGGCTCCGAATAATTTTAAGTCAATGCAGTCGCAGACTTCAGCCCGCGGTCTTGGATAGCAGCATGGGTGTAACCATCCGCATGCCGAACAGGGAAAAGGCACAAGAGAACAGTGCAAGCTAAAGCTTGCGACTACAGCTTGCAGCTGCGGCTTGCGGCTACAGGAGCGAATGTGCCTGAACCTTCTGATTTTGCTGAAAACTGTAAACTTTTTCTTCCCCTGACCCCTGTACTTTGGTTGTGGCTAAAAAGCCCCCCTGAGCCGCACACAGATGAGGTGTTTTTCAACAGCCGGTTAGAAGGTTTCGTCCAGGTTTATCTCGCTCACCCTCCCCAGGGTGCTCAGTTGTCCGTCAAAACCGCTTTGGTTTCCTACCACCACAATCGCCATGCGGTCGGGCTGCAAATATTCTCCGGCCACCCGGTTGACCTCATCGATGGTGAGGGACATAATCCTGTCTCGGTAGGTCTGCAAAAATACTTGAGGCAATTTGTCATAGGCAAGATTGACCTGACCGCGGGCAATCTGGGCCGCAGAGGTAAATTGAAAAACGAAGCTGTTGATCATGCTGCTCTTCGCCCATTGGAGCTCATCCTGGGTTATGCCCTTTTCCTTTAGGCTTCTGACTATCTCCGACATCAGCCTGATGGATTCAAGGGTAGAGCCTGACTTGGTAAAACAGTAAGCGGCAAAGAGGCCATGGTCCGCTTCAGCATTATAGATGCTGCCCACGCTGTAAGCCAGGCCCCGGTTGGAGCGCACTTCCGACATGAGGCGGGATCTGAACCCCCCGTCGCCGAGTATGAAGTTCAGCACCTCAAACGCGAAAAAATCGGGGTGCGATTTCCCGATGACCGGATACCCCATCACAATGGTGGACTGAGGAAGGTCCTTATAGGCATAATGAATGCTTGTGGCCGCGGGCGCCTCCCGGTAAGGGATGGCGGGTATGTTCACCTCGGCCGGTTGCCATTCCGCAAACAGCCCTTCGATGGTTGTGATCATTTCATCCCGCCTAAAATCCCCCGATATCCCCATGATGATGGCATTGGGATGAACATAGCGCCGGTGAAACGCGATCATGTCTTCGCGCGTAATTGCGGAGACCGTTTTGAGGGTGGGGACGCGCCCCCGGGGATTGCCGCGGAACAGTATCTTTCTGAACTCACGGAAGGCAATCCCCTGTGGATCATCGTTTCTTCGCCGTATCGCCTCCAGCTCTTTCTTTTTTGCCAGGTCAACCTTGTCCGGGGCAAAGACCGGGTGCATCAGCACGTCGGCGACGATGGCAAGACCAACCTCCCGGTCCTTGCTCAAAACCGAGAGCGAGGCGACACCCACCTCTCTACCGATGCCGGTTTCCATCGAAGCGGCGATGAACTCCAGCGTCTCATTGATTTCATCCCCCGAACGGGAGCGGGTTCCCCCGGTTCTCATGACCGTCCCGGTCAGCGACGCCAGGCCGAGCTTATCCTCGGGTTCGCAGACGGCACCGGTTCGGATCAGGGCAACGAGATTAAGCAGCGGAAGCTCATGATCCTCCCGGAGATAGAGGACCATGCCGTTTGACAGGGTTACCGGATCAGCCTGCGGAAAATCAAAGCGAACCGGCGGAAACGACATCCCTGCCGGCGAATGAAGCACCGGCGGCCGACAGGCGGCCAGACCCGCCAGGATAAACACAGCCGGCACAAGGACCGCCGCCGCGCGATGACTGCGGTGGTTTCTTTTCAGCAATCGGTATAGACTCATTGAACATCCGTTCCTTCGGTTGGCCGGTTTTCACCGGCAATCTCTTTTTTTACCAGGGTGGCGACGGTGCGGTTGCGTTCCACCAGATAGCGCTCCGCCACGCGGCGCACATCTTCGGCGGTAACTGTGCCGATCACCCCAAGGTGGTTCTCAATGTACCGCCAGTTACCGGCGAGACACTGGTAGTAGGAAAGCTGCGCAGCCAGCCCGGCATTGGAAGTGAGCGACCTGATAAAGCCGGCCTCCAGGTTGTTTTTTACCTTGGCCAGCTCCCGGGGCGTCACCGGCTGGCGGCACAGAATCATAAGCTGCCGGTAAATCTCTTCCTCCACTTCGGCGCAGGTGTGGGGGCTCCGGGGCGTGGCAAAAATAGTAAAAAGATTGGGATACCTGTTTCCCGGCAAGCCGTTGGCGGTGCTCACCCTGACGGCTATTTTTTTATCTTCCACCAGTGCTTTATAAAGCCGGGAGGTCCGGCCGTCGGACAGGATCATGTCGATGACATCAAACACGTAATCGTCAAAATGAGGCATGGTCGGCTTGTGATAGCCGATCATTACCTGGGGATAGGCATCAAACTCGACGGTGACGCGCCTTTCGCCCGCCTGCGGCGGCTCTTCAGTTTCCGGCATCTCCGGAAGATCCAGCGGGGGGATGCCGCCAAAGTATTCCTCGATGATCGGGAGCACCCGCTTCGCATCAACCGCCCCGACCACGGCCACCACGGCGTTGTTGGGCGCGTAGTGCTGTTTGAAAAAGCGCTCCACCCGCCGCTTGCTTAACTGGCGCACATCCGAATCCCAGCCGATGATGGGCCTTCCGTAGGCATGGGCCATGTAGGCAGCGGCAAAAAAGTTTTCCATCAATAGTCCCTCAGGGTCGGTTTCCTCCCGCTGTCTTCTTTCTTCCCCCACCACATCCCGTTCCGGGTAGAATTCCCGGAACACCGGGTTCGCCATCCGGTCCGATTCAATCCGTGCCCAGAGCTCCAGGCGATTGGCGGGCAGGCTCACCTGGTAGGTGGTGAGATCGCAGCCGGTGGAGGCATTTAAACCCTCGGCGCCATTCCTTTCGTAGAGCTCGCTGATCTCGTCCTTGATCACCCATTTTCTGTGCTCCTCCCGTAGGTTCGCGAGCTGCTTCTCCAAGGCGGCTATGCCGGATTCATCGGCCTTCGCCCCTTTCCTCATTTCCCGGTCAATCCGCTCAGCCACCTCATCCATCGCCTCAAGCAGCTTCACCTCTCTTTTATAATCCCTGGTCCCCAGGGTCTTTGTACCCTTGAACATCATGTGCTCAAGCAGATGCGCGGTCCCGGTCTCGCCCGCCGGCTCATCCACCGCGCCGACCTTAAAACGCAGATAGAATGAGGCTACCGGGGCGACCGGCCGCTCCAGGACCAGCACCTTCATGCCGTTTCTCAGATCGAACTCCTGCACCCACCCTTCAAGGCTCAGCCCAGCGGCACGACCGGGGAGGCACAAGGAAATGCCTATGGTTAGCGCCAGTGCCGCATGCTTCATTTGACGCACCGTCCGCTTCTCCCCGTGACATGCCCGTAACCTGATCGCGCCCGGTTCCGTCACCGACGGCCCACATTTCAAACACGATACCGACATCAGCCGATCCTTTCCTTCACCGCCCACCCCCCCGATGGTTCCGGCAAAGCTCTTTTTTCGCTGCTCCGCATTCGACAGGCGGCAGGGTTTTGTATGTGCCATGACAGCGCAACCGCCGGTCAGCGACAACGCTGTCGCACACCCCGCTCAGTCCGGCTGTTCAGTTCACCGCCGGATACCGGCGACGCATGATCATATACCGGGCACCGCATCCCAGATCCGTCTATCCGGACCGGCGGCTCAGCTCAAGCGCCTTCACCAGCCGGGTCACCACCGTATTATAGGGCGCGGGAACCCCGTCTGCCTCGGCCATCGCGGCGATGGCCCCGTTGATGGCATCAATTTCCGTCCGCCTGCGGTTGAGCACATCCTGCAGCATGGATGATTGGTTGGCGGCGGTGCGGCGGCACACCTCCCGGACCAGCGGCACGGCGTCCCCCGGATCAATGCCGACCCCCCGCGCCGCCGCCACCGCGCATGCCTCATGCACCAGGCGCTCCTGGACATCCGCCAAAGCGGGGTTCCCGATGAGGTCGCCGTTGCATAATCCGGTAAGGGCGGTGAGGGGGTTGATGGCGGCATTCACCACCAGCTTCCTCCAAAGGGTTGCCGTCAGATCCCCGGTGACGGCGGTAACGATGCCGGCACGGTTGAAAAGATCCGCCACCGCATTCAGCTCGCCGGTCCCGGCGCTCCCGAACGCGCCGATCACCGTGTCGCCGCTACCGGCATGCCGGATGCGGCCGTGCCCCAGCAGGGTTGCCCCATGGGCGGTGGTGCCGCCGAGCAGCCCGTTCCGCCCGGTCACCGCCGCGATGGTTTCGAGGTTATTTAGGCCGTTTTGCAGGGTAAGCACCAGCGTGGCGTCACCGAAGACGGCGCCGGCGCCGCCCACCGCCCCCGCCGTGTCATAGGATTTGACAAACACAATAACCAGGTCGGCGGCGCCGATATCCCGGGCGGCGACGGTCGCGGTGGAGATGCTGAAGCGGTGCGCGCCGGCAGGGTCCTCCAATACAAGCCCGCCCTCCTGTATGGACCGGACCCGCTCCCGGTCCGTATCAAGCAGCCAGGTTTGGTGTCCTGCCCGGTGCAGAAAGCAGGCAAACAGGCTTCCCATCGCCCCTGCGCCGATTATGGCTATCTTCATCCTACCCATCCGCTGCCAGGCTGTCCGCCAGCCTCCTCGCTTCGGTGACCATAGGACTGCCCTCCTGCCAGATGGATCGCCGTGAGAGATCCGCCTCAATGATCGCTTCATCATGGGGGATATACGCGAGGATGGGGATGTCGGCAGCAGCCTGCCGGAAAAAATCACGGTCCGACTGCCGGCGGATTTTATTGCCGATGCCGTACACGCGGCTGATGCCGATATCGTGAGCCAGCTTTCGTATCTGGCGTGCCGTTTCAATGCTGCGCATGCCCGGCTCCAGCACCACGATAAAGTAATTCACCGCCTGGGCGGTGGCGCGCCCGAGGTGCTCCACCCCCGCCTCCATATCCATGATCACCACTTCATTTCTATAGAGAATGAGGTGCTGCACCAGCGATTTGAGCAGAACGCTCTCCGGACACACGCATCCCCCTCCCCCCTTTTTTATCGATCCCATGACCATCAGCCGGACGCCGTTATGCTCTACCCACAACTTTTCCGGCAGGTCATCAACCCGGGGATTTAACTTGAACAGACCGCCGGATGCGCCCGGTTTTGCCCCGGTACGATCCTCGATCAGATCGGCAAGCGTACTGATGGGCGCGGGGAGCATCTCCGCAGGCACCCCCAGGGCCGATGCCAGATTGGCATCGGGGTCGGCATCAACGGCCACCACCGTATAGCCCTTTTCAGCAAAGGCAAAACAGAGGGCTGCCGCCACGGTGGTCTTGCCCACCCCGCCCTTCCCGCTGAGCGCAATTTTCATGACCGAGGCTCCTTTCCGCCCGGGCGGCATACGCCCCGCCCTGTAAGTCGCCTATACCTACAGGAATCAATGACACTCTACACGCGTCCATAGTAGTAGCTCCCATGCAAAATGTCAACGCATTCCCCGCACCGGTGACAATACCCTCGGGCCGGGAGTAATTTTTCCTTGACAGACCCCCCCTGTTGAGATATATGAGTGTACTTATAAATGTGTGGACATCTTATTGGCGATCTCTTTCCCGGGCAGCAGGATTATGACACCCAGCAAAAAAACGGCCAGCCGGTGTTCGCCGGTAAGGCGCAGAGAGCGGAAAAAGCAGGTCACGCGGGATGCCATATTCGCGGTGGCGCAGGAGCTTTTCAATCAGAAGGGCTTTGACAGCACCGCGGTCGAAGACATCACCGAAAAGATCGACATTGCCCAGAGCACCTTCTTCAACTATTTCCCCCGCAAAGAGGATCTGCTGGTTGAGATTTTCAAGAAAAAGATCCCCTTTCTGCGGAAGAAATGCCGGGATATCGTTTCGACCGACGATCCCATCAAAACCAAGATCAACAAGATTTTTGCCGTCACCGCCCGCATCGCCGCGCAAAACCAAGAAATCACCCGCGCCATCCTGCTGAAGAATTTGTCCAGCTTCAGCAACAAGGAATACAACGGCCTCTTTTTCGACGATTTCCGGCAGTCCCTCTCGCTGATCATCGAAAAGGGACAGCAGCAGGGGCACATGCGCAATGATGTGCCGGCGCTGAAGCTGGCAACCATGCTGGAGGGCATCTTCACCCTTTTCATTATTGACTGCCTGATTAAGAAAAGCCATGGCATGACCTCGCAGGAGCTTTTTCATCGTCTTGATCTCTCGCTGGAAGGCATGATGAAAACCGAAGGGATCGGCAGCTAAAGGCCCCGCATCTCTGCCACAGGGAAAGCAGCACCGTGCGCCAAAAATATGATCTCATTGTAGCGGGGGCCGGTCCGGCCGGGCTCACTGCGGCCAAGATGGCGGCGGAAAACGGCCTTTCGGTCGCGCTGCTTGAACGGAAGGAGCGACCCCAGGAAATCCTGCGGATGTGCGGCATGATGCTGGTCACCCTCACCGGGAACTACATGGGGGAACGGCTTACCCACAACAAACCAAGCGGTCTTCTCGGCTTTCCCCGCCACGGTTTCAGTCTGAAATATGACGGCCCCACCAAGGATTTTTTTTCCTGGGAAATTTATTCGCCCGGCGGGGAAAGCATCAGCTTCGGCGACTATGCGGCCAATGTCCGGCAAGGGAGGGCCGGCCGGGCCAGCGCGGTATATCACAAGGGCCGCCTCCTGGCCGGTTTGGTAGAAGAATGCAAGCACCTGGGGGTCAAGCTATTCACCGGACAGAACGTGGTCCGGGCGGCAAAGGACGGCGAAGGGGTCGTGGTGCACACCGCCGGGGGCAGGGCCTTCAAAGGCATGTTCGTCATCGCCGCCGACGGGAGGCAGTCGCGGATCGCCCGCAGCATGGGCATGAACAAAGGCCGCCGGCTCTACGCCACGGTCACCTCCGTCGGTTACGAGATGACCAATCTCGACCTGGAGCATCCCTACGCGCTCCATCAACCGCTCTTCAAAAGCGGCGATCCGCCCATGATGGGGTTCATCGTTCCGCGCGCCTGGGACCATGAAGGAGAAGACGTGTGGCTGGTGATGATATCAAATGTCAACATGCAGGCGGACCATGAAGGCATCTTCGATGAATTGACGCTGCGCAGCCGGTTTGCCCCCTGGTTCAAAAAGGCCCGCAAGATTCGCCGGTGCGGCTGCACCGGCAACATGTACGCCCCCCTGTTCTACCCCTATAAGGACAACGTGCTCTTTGCCGGGGATGCGGGCTGGTGCCAGGAAGCCGAGATGACCGGCGCGGTGATGAGCGGATGGAAGGCCGGGAATACCGTGGTCTTTGCCATGCAGGAAAAGCAGTACGGCGCGGCGGGCGCTGCGCCCTATCTCGCGTGGTGGCAATCCGCCTATCTCGACAAGCTGGATTACAATGTTTTCCTGAAGAACCTGTACATGCCCCTCCTCTGTTCGGATGGCGAAATCGACTATCTCTTCAGCGTCATCAACGAAACGCTCCCCACCGTGCTGGATCCCTACGAGATTCCGGCGCACCTGGGCGTTGCCATGGCCAAGGTCATCCCGACCATTCAGCAGGAGCGGCCGGAACTGCTTAAAAAAATCGAGGAATTCAGCTCGCTCCCCCCGCACCTGGTTTTGCGGAATACCATCAGGTCGGGCTTTCACTGCGGCTTTACCATCTGAGATTATCAATCAACGCGCACCGGCAATCAAGGAGGGAAGACATGAAACCCACGCCCAGAACCTGCTGCTACATTGTTATTGTGCTGCTGCTGGCGGCGCTCATCAGCCCCCCACCCGCGCCGGCGGAAGGCAAAAAGGGCCTTTTGGTCTACAGCTCCATCTATGGTTCAACCGCCGAAGTCGCCTACTGGATCAAGCAGCTCATCGGCCCCGAAAACCTGCTGGATGTGAAGCCGCTCAACCAAATCATTACCATTAAGCCCTACGACTACGTGATCATCGGCAGCTTGATCAGGAATGAAAAACCTACGCCGGAGATCTACAAATTTGTGGAAACCAACCAGGACGAGCTGTCCCGAAAAGAGGTGGCCTATTTTCTGACCTGCGGTGACAATGACGAGACCCAGATTCTCAAAACACCCGGAGGCACGCCCCACCTCATCGCCGGCAGAAATTACCTCACCGATATCATGGAGAAATTCCCCACGGTCAAGCCGGTGGTGATCGGAGGGTTCGGCGGCCGCCAGGTGCTGACTAAAATGAATACCAAGGATACATTATTCACCTGGCTCCTGGGCAAGCTGGCAAAGGAAGGCGCTCCCTGGCAGGGGCTGGATATATGGGAATCCCTGATTGTGGAGCGGGTGGAGGTCTTTGCCAACGAAATCCGCACCGCCATTCTGGGCCTCCCGCTGCGGAAGGACGTGGAGCAGTTCAGGGGGTACTGGACCTCGCTTCAACCGGGTTCGCTTGCCGATCCTACAAAGGCAAAATTCAAGCCCAAGCCCTATAACGAGCACCACAGCACCGACCGCATCTTTTATACCCGGTCACGCATCACCGGCGCGCTGGAAAGCGCCGTGTCGCTGCTGGAGTCCTGGGCCAAACAGGAGGGCATCGCCCTGCAGGAGCAGGAGAAATCAGCCTTTAACATCTATTACCATGCAGTGAAATCCTATGACGGCAAGGAGCAGACGATCCATGTGGTCGCCGCGGTGCTCACCGAGGATCCCGGCAACGTGCACATTTCGTTCCGCTCCTATGAGAAGCCCGACGCCCGAAAAGGCGCGGAGGCTGATGTAGCCAAGGCGCAGAAGCTGCTCTGGGCAGAGGGACGAAAGGTTGAGGGAGAAAAACGGCAGACCATTCAGGAAATCATCGCCCGCATGAAATGATCCCTGTACCTGCACGAAATATTGTGGTTAGATAAACCAAACCGATTTAAAATTTCTTTCCTAAACATCAGCCCAAGCCTTGTATCGTGAATACACCTGATCAAAAATACCCCCCGCTGTCTTGTTGTTTCATTCTGGCCATGGTTCTCATTGTGCTTGCCGGATGCGGTCCCAAGCAATCCCCGCCCGCGCAGAAACCTCCCTTCCCCATGGTCACCGGTGAAAATCTTTTCGCGGTCAGCGCTTTAGATGCCGAACATGCGTGGGCGGTCGGGTTCAACGCGCTTATCGCCCACACCTCCGACGGGGGAACAACCTGGGAGATCCAGAACAGCGGTGTCACGGTCCCGCTCTACGATGTCTCATTTGTTAATCCCCAGGCCGGCTGGATAGCAGGCGGCCGGGGCACCATATTACATACGGCAGATGGAGGAAAGACCTGGCAACCGCAGACCAGCGGCACCAATCGCCAGCTCTTTGGAATTGACTTTGCCGATGAGACCTTCGGCTGGGCGGTGGGTGAGTTCGGCACCATTCTGCACACCGCTGACGGCGGTGCAACCTGGGTCTCCCAGGGTTCGGGCGAAGACAGGATTTATAATGATGTTTGTTTCGTCGACCGGCAGAACGGGTGGGTGGCCGGCGAGTACGGACTGATTTATCACACCCGCAACGGCGGCGACACCTGGGAGTTGCAGATGTGCCAGGATATCATCTGCAAGGTGGATGAAACCCAGTGGGAAACCCCCACCCCTTCCCTGTACAGCATCCGGTTTACCGATGCGATGCACGGCTGGGCCTCTGGCATGGACAGCGTCACCATTGCCACGGAAGACGGGGGCATCACCTGGAAGAAAATCAAAAACCCGCTGGAGAACGAACGGCTCACCCTTTATAAGGTCGCCGCGCATAACGGCGCTGTCTGGGTGGTCGGTCAAAAGGGCGTTTACCTGTACTCCAAGGACAGCGGCATGTCCTGGAATCGGCCGCAGGACGCCACCAATACTAAGATCTGGCTGCGGGACATGACGTTTCCCACTGCAACCACCGGATGGGCGGTGGGCTCCCGCGGAACCATCATTAAAACCGAAGACGGCGGGGCAAGCGGGAAGATGCTCTCCGGCATCCCGCTTACCTTTAAATAAAGACTGCCGTCACCCGGATGAATCGAATAATGAACCATACATTACTCACGGAAAAGACCAATGACTGATCGCCTGATGAAAAAGCTGGCCGATTTTGTTATTACGCGGCGTTTGCTGGTGCTCATCATCATCACCGCCATCACCGTCTATTTCGGCTACCAGTTGCGGCATCTCACGGTTGGAACCAACTTTAATGAACTGCTTCCCCAGACTCACCCCTACGTAAAAATCCACAATGAATTTCGCGAGGTCTTCGGCGGAGCCAATTTTCTGGTGATCATGGTTTCAGTAAAGGAGGGCACCATCTTCAACCGGGAGACCCTGGAAAAAATCCGTTACATCACCAACGAACTGGAAGGCCTGCCCGGCATTGACCGCTATAAGATTGTCTCCATCGCCTCACGCAAGCTGAAGAACACCCAGATTACCTCATGGGGTCTCGAGGCGGTGGCCCTGATGTATCCCGAGGTTCCCAAAGACGACAAGGAAATGGCGGTCCTGAGGAACGCCATTTATTCAAACGAGGCCTACTACGGTTTCTACGTTTCACTGGACTCGAAAAAGTCTCTCATCTTTGCCGACTTCTTCGAAGGGGAGCTGAATTATACCGCCGTGTATCAGCAGCTGGAGGCGATGCGCAAGAAGACCGAAGACGGCAACACCACCATTTCCATCGTCGGGCATCCCATGCACCTGGGGGTGGTGGCGAGCATGATCAATCTGGTCAACATGATCATGCTGGGCACGGCGATCGTCATCCCGATCCTGCTCTATTTCGCCTACCGTTCCATCTGGGCCACCATCATGGTCCCCCTCGCCGGTATCGTTTCCGGCATCTGGGGACTGGGATTCATGGGCATCATGCGCTACAATCTCGACCCGCTTATCTTTGTCATGCCCTTCCTCATCTCGCTCATGGCCTTCCGCCATTCGCACCAGCTCTACAACCGCTATTACGAGGAATATGCCAAGACCAAGGACAATCTGGCCGGCATACGCGTGATCATCGAAAACATGTTCATGGCCGGACTGACCAGTATTATCACTGATGCCTTCGGCATTGCCATTGTCGCCCTTGCTCCCATACCGGTTTTAAAGAACATGGCCATCGCCGGCGCCTTCTGGTCCATCATAACCGTCATCGTCGGTCTTATTCTGACGCCGGTGCTTTTAAGCTACGTCCCCATCTCGCCTAAATTCGTCGAACAAATGGAAAGGGAGCGGCTCATCGATGAGCGGCGCGAGGGGTTTGCCAACCACTTTGCCGACTGGCTGGGGCCCTGGCTCATTTCAAAGAAAGGGCTGTACACCGTATCCATCGTCATACTGATAATACTCGGATTTTCCTATTACTGGTCTGAAAAGCTGATTATCGGCGATGCCCAGGTAGGCTCCAATCTCCTCTATCCCGGATCCCGCTATAACCAGGACAGCGTGCGCATCAACCAGAACCTGCCGCTGATCAATCCCCTTTTTGTCGTGGTCAAGGGGGACAAGCAGCGCTCCCTGACCAATTCCCTGGTAATGGAGGATGTTAAAAACTTTACCGACTACATGATGAAAAACTCCGGGGCCGCAGGGTACCAGAACATCATCGCCCCCCTGATGACCATGCCCCAGAAGTTCCATGAGGATGACCCCAAGTGGGTCGGCCTGGCGGACGACCCCACCGCGGCCAGCGCCAACCTGGTGGGACTCCTCTTTGCCTTTGAACCGGGGGACATGAACAAGTTTATCGATCCCAAGATCATGCAGACCAACGTGGTCGTCTATTACAAGGACAAAACCGGCCCCACCATCGATCGCGCCATTGCCACCGCCAAGCGGTACATCAAGGAATATTCCCGCCTGCCGGAGGGCTTTCAATACAGTCTTGCCGGAGGGGTCATCGGTACCGAGGCTTCGATCAACGAAATGGTTGCCTCCAAGCAGCTGCAGACCCTTATCATCGCCCTGCTCGGCGTCTTATTTTTCTGCACCCTGAACTTCATGTCCATCAAGGCGGGCTTGGCCCTGACCCTTCCCCTGGCCCTCTCCAACTTCATGGCCTTTGCCTACATGGCCATCAATCAGATCGGTCTTTCGGTGTCGACTCTCCCCGTTTCCGCCGCGGGCATCGGCATGGGGGTGGACTACGGCATTTATCTCATCGCCCGGATGCAGGAGGAAAAAAAGTTGGACCCCTCCGCCTCACTCAACACGGTTTTAATCCGCACCATTCAAAGTTATGGAAAGTCGATCATGTACATCGCGGGCACACTGGTTGCTGGTCTTCTGGTATGGGTATTGTCCCCGCTCAAGTTCCAAGCCCAGATGGGACTGATGCTGGCAGTGATCCTCTTCCTCAACTGCCTGGGGGCGATTTTCATGGTTCCGGTGCTGGTGCTTCTCTTCAAACCAAAATTTCTCACTCGAGGCGAGAAGTAGTATCAAGCGGAGAGGCGCTGACCACGGGCGCAACGGCGCACAAAAAGTCAAAATACTTTACTTTTATGACAGCGGGGGTATTATGAGGTAACGTCGGGGCAACGGCGGGAGATGCATGTCGATAGACTCCTCAAACCGGTTTTTTTCATTGAAAGGAGGGAACAATGAAACAGAGGTTGATGGCAAATATTGTATGCGTTCTGTGTGCAGCCTCACTCGTGTTTGTGAATGGAGTCTCGGCCCTTGAGTATCTGGACGGGGACCTGGTCATTCACGGGAAGGCATCGGAACAGCTCGCCATGCGGACCAAGAACAAAAGATCCTATGAGCTGTACGATTATGATTTCTTTCACCTGCGCAGCACCTTAAAACTGGAAACCCGATGGGATGCCCTCAAGGGAGACAAGTACGACCTCACCTTCTACAGCGTCTTTACCAACTTCTATGACGCCGCCCACGAATTTGACAGCGGTTATAATAACTACCTGCGCGATTTCAGCGGTAAGCATTCGATTGATCGTGAGCTCAAGACCTACAATACCTTCAGGGACATCTGCCGGGAACTCTATGTTGAACTGACCAATCCCGTCTGGCAGATTCGCGCGGGCAAGCAGATCGTCTCCTGGGGTGAGGCCAGCTTTGAGCGGATGGCGGACGTGGTCAATCCCATCGATTCCCGCGGCAATCTCAATCCCGCCTACCCCGCCTTCGACGAAATCAAGCGGGGGCTGTGGATGGCGCGGCTCACCATCACCCCGCCCGATTTCTGGCAGGATATGTTTTTTGAATTCCTGGTAATTCCCGATTTCGAACCCAACCGCAACTGGCCGGCAGGGTATCATTTAACCCACCCGCCGACCATGAACCGGCTGAGAAAACCGAACGAGCTGTTTAAAGCCGCCTACCGTGACGCGGATGAAATTGGTTACCACGATCCTGCCTTGGGATTTCGGCTCAGAGGCCTCACCTACGGATTCGACTGGTCGCTCCAGTACCTTTACCACCGCAATCCCACCGGAATCGTGAGAGAGGGCAGAGGAATGGCATCCCAGCTCCCGGTTCTGCTCGGCGGCAGGGCCGAGGACGTCACCCGGTTCGGCCATCAGAGCACCATCGGATTCACGTTCAACAAGCCGATTGACCGGAAGTACACCCTGCTTCCCGGCGTCCCCTCCTTCAACATGTCCGGAAACATCTGGCGCGGTGAATTTGTCCTGGAGCTCGATAAAGATAATGTCCGCGGGTACAAGCCTAATGTAACCGAGCACAATCGCTACGCCTTCGTGCTCGGGTGGGACACCTACATTCAAATACCCTGGCTGTCCACCTGGAACCGCAACCGAAAGGTCTCTTCCGGAACCCAGTTGTTTATGGAGTGGGTGCCGGGACGACACCGCGACGACTTCATCTACCCCTACGTGACCTACGGTGAGAAGCGGCATCACGCGGCAACCGTCACCCAGTCCCTGTCCTATGATTTCTGGAACAGCCGGATTATTCCCGCCGTCTATTATTCGCATGCCCTTGACGACGGCCGGTGTTACTACTCGACCACCCTCGCCTTTAAGCCCACCTTCAGCTGGACCTATATGGTGCGTTATATCAATTACATCGATTACGGGAGCATCATCGAAAATCTTGATTACATATTGTTTGACATCACCTACGAATTCTAACCGAAAGAAAGGGAGGTAACCATGCTACAGCGTGCATCCACTACAAGGATTTCTCCCCTGCTGATAATCATCGGCCTGATACTGCTGCCGCTTTCAGGGCCGGCCGAGGAACTGCAATACCCGGTCCCCTGTTACCAGGGCGAAGACCTGGCCAAGGTGCAGGCCTGGGAGAAAACGTGGGCGGGCCGGAAGATAACCAGCGCCAACGTGGACGAGGTCAAGGAGTTTCTGCCGGAAACCTTCCATACCATCATGAAAGAAACCGACCGCTGGGGTGAAAGCTGGTTTGAGATCGTCCCCTACCGTACGGTTCCGGTCACACCCGGCAACATCAAGTTCACCAAGGAATACTACGGCAAATCCAAGTTAGGCCCCGACGGTGAGCTACTGAACTTCGTATCCGGCGTTCCTTTCCCGGACACCACGGCAGCCATCGAGATGGCGCATAACTTTCGCTGCCGCAGCTTCGGCGATTCCTATCAGAGCGAGGAGAAGGGCTTCATTGTCGACGGGCGGCTGAAGTATGACATGAGCGTCCTGATCAGAAACAAGATGTGTTTTTTTGCCGGGCGCACCGATGTGCCGCCGGTGCCGGAACTCACGCCCAACCCCAAGAGAATCTGGCGTACCTTCACCATGGAGCAGATCGAACCGCCGGAAGTACGGGATATGCGAATTCTGGAAATACATTACATTGACCGCACCAAGCCCTATGACCGCTGGATGTGGACGCCCTCCATCCGGAGGGTGCGACGCAGTTCCACCACCGAGCGGCAGGACCCCAAGGGAGGCGGGGATAACGCCGCGTATGACAATCTGGGATGGGACGGGGAAATACAAGAAAACACCTACAGCTATGTCGGCGCCAAGGATCTGCTGATGGTTCGCCACAACGACACCTCGAAACTGGTCCACACGCCGGGCAATTGCATCATGGACGGCACCCAGCGAGAACGGACAAAGGTCCATGTCATAGAGGCGGTCAGCAAGGATCCCAACTTTTTCTACCAAAAGGCCATCTGGTATCTTGACCCCGAGAGCTGGCAGATGCTATATTCCGAGCGGTATGACCGGCGGGGGAGGTTATGGAAGGTCCTGGATCAACAGGGCATGGTGGGCAAGGGTTATGGCGGCGTGCAATTCGGACATTTTAACGGCAATCAGATGATTGATGTGCAGCGAATTCATTCCACCGTAGCGCAGGCCCAGCAGAATTACGGCCTGGAATTCGACCGGGACATCTTTACCTTCAAGTACCTGCAGGAATACGGGCGGTAGTCCTGTTGTAAAGCAAATCCTCCCGGAGGGTGCCTGGCAAAAACCTGCCAGGCACCCTCCGGTCATCCGCAGCGCAGCCCCCGCCGGCGAACCGTTACAGCGGCTCCCCGCCGGAAACGGCGCCTATCGCTTCTTGACCACCGGCACCCGGGGAGACTTGACTCCAACCTCATCGAGTTCTTCAACAATAAAACCCTTTCGGTGCGGTGCTTGAAATCTTCACCCCCAACACATGGCCGATTATGTCAAGCGGGTGGTCTGGATGCGTTTCTTCACCCAGGAGGAGATTGATTTCCTGTTTAATCTGACAAAACAATACCCCGCGGTGGCTGATGCAATAGAGGCGGGGGTCTACAACTATACCGAAGCGGTCATGAATCACTTTTTAAGCATGCCCGGCCTTTCGCCCGAACTGCAAGAAAAGTGTAAAACAGCCAAACAGGCGGACATGGCCAAGATAGCGACCGTTCTCGCAAAAAGAGCGGATTAATCGCTGCGCTGACTGCCCGCATTATTTCCCTATTGCCTTTTCCCCCGCGGACTTGGTAGCGCTGACCCTTGTGTTCCCCCCGATGAGCATCTTCCGGTGCCGGGCATACCCTTTCCGCACCGGGCAATTCACCGCCCCACAACCGATACCGCAGGATTATCTGACAGCGAGCGTTGGCGCACGGCGCATTAAAGGCGGTACCGGGCCGCTCCGGCAGGCGTGCCGGTTGTTTGACCGCCGGCGAACCGTCCGCCGGTCGCTCATTTTTTTCTTGACATGCCGGTGAAAGTTTGATTTTATATGAGTGCACTCATTTTTTGTGACAGCACAACATCTTTGGCGACCGGGCGGAGGAAACCATGAACACACCTGCAGCAACCACAGCACAGATCAGGCAATCGATGGAAGGGGTGGTGGGGAAAGGAAACGTGCTCACTGACGCCGAAACCCTCATGCGCTACTCGCACGATGCCAGCCTTTCGCCGCCCCACCTGCCGGACATGGTGATAAAGGTGCGTACCACGGCGGAGGTGCAGGGGGTGCTCAAGATCGCCAACGCCAACCATTATCCGGTTGTTCCCCGCAGCTCGGGAACCGGCACCTATGGGACCGGAATTCCGGAGGAAGGGGGACTGATCCTTGACCTCTCGGGAATGAAGCGGATTCCGCGCACCGACACCAGAAACCGGTGGGTGCTGATTGAGCCGGGGGCGACCTTCGGAGAGCTTGAGCGGGAGCTGGCCAGACACGGCATGCAGCCGCTAAACCCGCTGCTCCCCCGCAAGGACAAGTCGGTGATTACCAGCGTTCTGGAGCGCGAGCCGGTTCTCTCGTGCAAAACCGAGTGCGATGAGCCGCTGCGGACCATGGAGCTGGTATGGGGAACCGGCGAGCTGCTGCGGACCGGCTCCATGTGCGTTGACAGCATTCCGGCGGAAGAAATTCCGGACAAGACCAACTCCGATCTCTGCAGCACCGGCGGTCCGGGAATTGACTGGTGGCGCCTGCTCACCGGATGTCAGGGCAGCTTCGGTGTCGTCACCATGATGAACGTCAAGATTTTCCACAAGCCGCTCCTGCAGAAGGTGCGCTTCATCGCCTTCAACTCCCTCGAGGAGGCGGTCAGGCCATTCTACGCCATCCAGAAAAGGGAAATAGGCCACGAGTGTTTTCTCTTAAACAGCTATGCCATGGCAACCATCATGGCCCAGGGACAGGAGGAGATTCCCGGGCTGGCCAAAAAAATACCCCCCTATGTGCTGGTGCTGAATCTCTGGGGCGGACAATTCTTCCCCGAAGACCGCATTGCCTATGAGGCAATGGCGGTGGACGAAATTGCCGAGCAGTACAACCTGGCCGCTGGCGAACGGCTGGACGGGGTAAGCGAGGCCAATCTGCGCATGCAGAAAATGCTCACCCGGCCGTGGGAGGGTGATGTGTACTGGAAGGAGCGGCTGGCCGGGGGGTGTCTGGAGCTGGTCATCGAATCCGGGCTGGATAAGGTGCCCTCCCACTGGAAGCTCTTCAAGGGCATGGCGGCAGAGCACGCCATCGATACCCGTCATCTCGGCCTCTACATCCAGCCCCGTCAGCGGGCGCGGGTCTGCCATGTCGAGTTCCACATCCCCTGCGATCCCGACAGCGCCGCCGAAGCGGCGCCGGTGAAGGCGTTTCAAAGGGCGGCATTCGAGGGCCTGATCAATGCAGGGGCGTTTTTCTACCGGCCGTACTACGACTGGGCCCAGACCATCTACACCCGTTCCGGCTACACCCACGAAGTGATAAAAAAGCTTAAAAAAATACTCGACCCCAACCTGATCCTGAATCCCGGCAAGCTTGCACTGTAACCACCCCATCGCATGGACGGTGGCGGAACCGCTTCCGGTCATGGTCGCACAAAGGAGGATGTATGTCGTTTTCTGATATCGCCTATAAGGCCCTGCAGGACGTTGTCGGCGTTGAAAATCTGACCAATGATCCCATCATGTGTCAGTCATATTCGCGCGTCCAGTGGACCGCCGACGGCTGCGTGCAGCGGTCGCAGATCGGCGCCAAGATGCGGCCGGACTGCGTGGTCATGCCCCGGTCGACCGAGGAGGTGCAGGCGATCATCAAGCTGGCCAACCGCTACGATTTCTTCTTCATTCCCCGGGGAACGGGCATGATCAACAGCGCCTTTCCCAACCCCGGACAGGTGATGATGGGCAAGGGGGTGGTGGTCATCGACCCCAAGCGCATGGACCGGATCATCAAGATCGACCCCGACAACATGTACGCGGTGATCGAGCCCTACGTGAGCTTTGCCTCCCTGCAGGCGGAGGCGATGAAGGTGGGCTGCACCGTGCCCACCCCGCCCGCCGGTGCTCAGATATCCGCCCTGGCAAATATACAGTGGCACGGCGCCTATGGCACCTCCTGGGTTGCCGCTCTGGGAGCTCACCAGCTGCTGGCCTTCGAACTGGTTCTCCCCAACGGCGAGCTGCTGCGAAGCGGCTCCATCGCCATGGAGGGAAGCGACGACTGGATTTGGAACGACGGGCCCGGTCCCGACCTGCGCGGGTTCCAGCGAGGAGCACAGTTCGGCCACGCCGGCGGCATGGGCATGGTCACCAAGATTTCCACCCGGCTCTTCCCCTGGCCCGGGCCGGCGGTCTTTCCCACCACCGGCAATGCGCTGGCCAAGGAATCGCATTTCCCCCCGGACAAGGTCAGATGGTACATGATCGACTTTCCCCCGGCCATCCAGGCCTACCCGGAATGTGAAGAACAGCAGCTGCGCTGGGCGTGTGACCTGCAGTACGAGATAGCCCGGGCCGAGCTCGCCATCGTGGTGCAGCACAACGCCAAACAGTTCATGTGGTCCTGGGCCGCCCGCACCAAGGAGGAGTTCCACAAGGGCGCCAACGAGGATTTCTTTCCGCACGGCTACAATATCGTCGCCCTGGCCGCCCTGACCAGCGTCGAGCAGCTCGATTATGAAGAAAAGGTTCTGCAGCACATCGTACAGAAAATGGGCGGCAGCTTCCTTTCCGAAAATTCACCGGATCCCCTGGACCGGGAGCGCTACAAGGTCTGGATGCGCATCACCAATGACTGGATCCGCGTCGGCCATTCCATGCGCTTAAGCCGGCCCAGCGACTGCTTCCACCAGGGTACCGCCTGCCTCGACTCCATCGACACCGTGGCCGAAGAAATCCTAAGGGCCAACCGCGTGCAGCGGGAGCGGCGTGCAAAGGGCGAGGGCAGTCACCTGCTCCCCATCAGCTTTCACGGCGGCTGGATCAGCCCCACCGAAAAGGGCTACGGCGCCCTGATGACCACCGACCTCTGGCCGGAGCAGGAGCCGGCCAAGGCCTCCGAGGCGATCACCTTTCTCCTAGGAAACCTCAAGGAGTGGGTAAAAACCAAGAGCGCGGCCTCAACGGTGGTGCTGCTCGGACCGGTTTACGATCTGCTCGGCCCGCAATTCTTTAACGTGCACCTGCTGGTCAAGGCGATGAAGCGGGAATTTGATCCCAACAACGTTTCCAATCCGCCTTATGCCACCACCCCCAATGTGGTGCCGCCCGAGCAGCTGGCGGAAATGACCAAGGTCCTGTAAAAAACAACCTCATGGCCGGCCGGCAAGAACGCGGTCCGGCCATTTACGGTGCGAAAGGAGACAGCCATGACGGAAATGGAAGGAACCATTGAAAAAATGATGATTCCCAAACCTTTTAAATTCTTCGACAGCCACGCCCACCCCGGGCTGGAGAAAAAGGACATCATGAGCAGGCCGGGCTGCTTTGACATGTGGGCCGGCAACACGGTGGGCGCCAGAAGCTTAATGGGCGCGCGGGCATTCCTTGGCGATCCCAACCCCACAAAAATCATCACCAAGCCGGAAGAGTGCCCCAACCTCACCCCGGAAACCTTTGTCAGCTTCATGGACAGCGCCAACGTGGAGGCCATGTGCCTGCAGTGCATTCACGGCATCTCCGACCCCTACCCCGGCAACAAGGACGGGTGGAAGTGGTATGTGCCCAACGAATACGTGAAGAAAAACTTTATCGACGCCTTCCCCGGTCGGTTCACCGCCGTGGGCGGGGTGCATGCCCGCTACGGAAAGCAGGCGGCGGTGGAAATGGTGATTTCGGCCCACGAGTGCGGATTCCCCGGCTGCAAGTTCCACACCCCCACCGCCGGCTACCCCAACAATCCCGACCTGTACCCGGCGTACGAGAAAATGGTGGATCTGGGGCTGCATCTCCAGGTGCACACCGGACAGGAGGAGTTGCCGGGCACCAGGGCCAAATACCAGGATCCGGTCTACCTCGACGATGTGGCCATGGATTTCCCCGATCTGAAAATCCTGCAGCTGCACTGCGGGCTCTTCAACAATCCCATGCAGGCGCTCTGGAACGTCATGAAGTTTGACAATATGTACACCGACGTTACCGTTCCCCATCCCACCCTGATGCAATTCAAATATTACTGGGATTTGGAACACCTGCGTTTTCTCGAATTCTTCATGCCGGACAAGGTCTTTTACGGCACCGATTTCCCGCTCACCCTTCCATTCTACAAGCCCATGATAGACAATATCATGAACCTCCCGCTTTCCCAGGATTTCAAATACAAGCTGATGGGAGACAACTTCAGAAAATTTCTCAACTGGAAGAGCAAGGCCTAAACCTTTCAGCTTTCCGCAGTTAGATTCGGATAACACCTGCACAGGGAGGTCTGGAACAATGAACATCAACACGGAAAAATGGGAAGCAACCCTTCGCACCGACCCCGCGATGGATGAGCGCCTGCGGCGCCTTACCCCCGCGGGACTGCCGGCCACCGCGCGGGGAGACCTGCTGAGCCTCAGGGTGGGCAGGCAGAAACCGCTGGTGGTCAGCTGGAACGGATCGGAAGTCCGCGTCACGCGGCGGGAGGCGAAAAAACCCTTCTGCCGCTGGAGCATGAGTGAAGGCTCCTTCAAGCGGCTTTTCCTCGGCTCCTGCCCTCCCCTGCTGGTGGCGATGAACAATGATCAGTCCAATATACGCATGGGCAAAGACCATCACAACGGGTCCCTGGTGGTCAGCTTCATGGTAATGCTTCAGGAATGCCTGGAAGGAGGTGCGACCAGATGACCACGTTCTTTTCCGATTACTCGCCGCATAAAACCGTGCAGCCGAAGAACGCCGGGGAGGTCCGGGAGATTATCCGCAGGGCGAACCGGGATCGCACGCCGCTGGTCCCGGTGAGTTCCGGAACCAATCTGCAGGACACCCATCGGCCGTCGGTCAGGGGGGCCATTGCGGTTGATCTGTCCCGGCTGAACCGGATAACCTATTTCGATGCCCGGAACCGCAATGCCATCGTGGAGCCGGGAGTCACCTTCAGCCAGCTCGAGGAGGAGTGCGCGGCGGAGGGCCTGCGCACCCTGGCGGCCATTGATGTCCCCGGACATGCCTCGGTCCTGGCAACCTACCTGGAAATGATGCCGCTTTTCGGCTGGCCGAAATACCATCCCTGGGAGCTGCTCACCATGAAGGGGTTCCGGGCGGACGGCGAGGATTTCGCCACCGGCCAAATGGCCATGACACAGAAGCGACCCGACAAGTACTCCTGGGGATCATCGCTGGCCCAGGTATCCCGCATTTACTGCCAGGCCCAGGGCACGCTGGGCATCATCACTGAAGCGGCAATTACCCTGAAGACGGCGGCGCCGGAAAACCAGGTCCTCTTTTTCCCCTGCACCACCCTCGCTCAGGCACTCAAGGCGCTGCAACTGTTCATCGCCACCGAGGAACCGAGTGAAATCTTCGCGGTAAACGGCGTTTACCTCCGAGACATGCTCTCCGCCGACGGCGCGGCCAAGCTTCCTCCCTGGACGGTGGTGCTGGGACTGCGCGGCTTTGAAAAAGCTGAAATAGCGTACAAAAAGA
This sequence comes from uncultured Thermodesulfobacteriota bacterium, assembly GCA_964459295.1. Classification (GTDB taxonomy): domain Bacteria; phylum Desulfobacterota; class WTBG01; order WTBG01; family WTBG01; genus CAZWCD01. The sequence goes on along the minus strand of CAYWLT010000005.1, from coordinate 3,245 downwards.
ATGATCTCTCCGCCATCGCCAAAAAGATGAAAGACGAACTGCTGCCGTCGCTCAAAGGGGTAAAAAATGCCGGGGATGTCGTTCTGGACGAGATCAATATGCCTGGTGGTCCCTCGATTCATCAGCAGGAAGGTCGCGGGTGGGTTCCGGTGGTAACCGTCGCCACCGCGGCGCAGATCCAGAAGTGCTCCGCGCTGTTTCCCAAAAATTCCGGCGCGCTGCTTATGCCCCTCCAGGCCGGCGGCTGTTTTTATTACCAGCCGGATCTCCGCTATCCCATGGGTGATGTGAAGGAGACCCGAAAAAAATATGCCGCCATCTGCGCCACGCTGTTGAAGGCGGGGGTCATCTTCCCGCGGCCATCCACCCTGATAGCAAAGCAGGTGGCGGCCGCTTATCCGGACTATTTCAAGCTGCTTCGTTCCATTAAAAAAGCCGTCGACCCGAACAACATCATGAACCCGGGCAAACTGGGGCTGTAAAGGAGGTATCGACCGTGACCAGGGAAGAATTACTGGACAAAGCGCTTTCTTGTAACCGATGCGGCAGCTGCCGGGGTGTTTCACAAGACACGGTTCCGAACCCGTCATTCTCGCTGCAATGCCCCTCCGGCATGACCCTGCTCGGCGCCTACGAACCGGCCGGACTCATGTACATTGCCCGCGGTCTGGCCCTTGGCGCTCTGAAATGGGACAAAGATCTCGCCGACTTTCTCTATTCCTGCACCCTCTGCGGCTATTGCGAGGACCTGTGCAGCCGCGGCTATCGCCACACCCCCTCCATTACCATCCTGGAGGAGCTGCGCCGGATCATCCCGGACGAACTGAAGCCGCCAAGCCTCACCCGGCTGGCGCAGTATCTGTGCCGCGTCGAGGGCAATAAACTCTCCCTGTTAAAGGCGTATGGGATCACCGATCCTGACGAAGAGGGTCGGACCGACACCATCATCTTTGCCGACCGCACCATCATGGCAAACCCGAGCAAGCTGCATGAAATCGGCTTCATACTGCAGAAAAGCGGCCAGCAGATCGGTTGCTTCATGAACAAACCCCTGCCCCCGGTGGACACCGCCCTGCTCAACGCCGGATTTACCGGACAACTGGAAGAGTGCATCGAGGAGATTGACGCGCGCATTGAAACCCGCGGGGTCAAACAGGTCATCTGCTACAATCCCGAGAGTCTGTCGGTACTGTTGAGGCACAGCAACAGCCGCGCTGAATTCATACCCATCACCCGGCTCTACAGCCGGATGGTCGCGAAAAAACCCCATAAAAAATTGAAGATGCCCGCGGTTACCTACCAGGACCCCTGCCACCTCGGGCGCTACGCCAGGGAATATGTCGCGCCCCGCCGGGTTATCGCCGGACTGGGGCTTGAACTGAAGGAGATGTGGCGGACCAGGCAGGACTCCCTCTGCTGCGGTTCCGGAGGCGGAGTGCTGTTCAACAAGCCGGCGCTCGCCAAACGTTACGCGTCTAACCGCTGGGAGGAGGCTAAGGCCACGGGGGCGCGGCTTATGATTACCGCCTGCCCCTTCTGCAACATCAACCTGAACGCAAGCAAACCGAAAGGTCTCGACGTGGTGGATTTGACCTCCCTTATGGCCGAGGCTTACGGTTACAAGGGAAAGGGGGTGGACCGATGAAGAACATGGTCGGCAAACTCAAAAAAATTGTCGGAGCGGAATGGGTTCGCACCGATCAGCTGAGCACGTATTATCACGCGTCCGACGTCATGACCCATTTCGGCCAGGGGAATCTGTATCCGCAAAACAAGCCGATGGCGGTGGTGTATCCCGGGTCCGCGCCGCAGATACAGGGCATCGTGAATCTCGCCCGCAAGCACGATCTCCCCATCTACCCGGTGGGGGGAGGCACGGTGCTGCTCATCGGCTCCATCCCGGGGAAGCCCAACGCCGGCATCACCCTCGATTTCCGGCGAATGCAGCGCATTGAGGTCGACCGGGAGCGGATGGTGGTGCGGGCCCAGCCGGGGGCTACCGGTCTGCAGGTAAGCCAGCTGGTGCGGGAAATGAACCTGGGATACCGGCCATACTTCGGCGGAAGCCCGGGAACATCGCTTTTTGTTCCCTACCAGGTGTTTACCGGCCAGAACAAGATGGCCGGCTACCAGGACGGCATGGGCATCAACTGCGCGGCGGGCATGGAGCTGGTCCTGGGAAACGGAGAAGTGCTCCGCACCGGTTCCATGGCCCATCCCCAGGCCCCGGGATGGCCGCACGGTCCGGGACCGGCGCTCACCTACCTGCCGTTTTTCTCCAACGGCGGATACGGGATAGTGACCGAAATGGAGTTTCGCCTTTTTCCCACGCCCCGGGAGGTCCGCTCCCTCTGGGTCACCTTTCCCACCCTGCGCAGCGCGGTAAAGGCCATGTACAACGTGATGATGAAGGATTATGCCTGCGGCGCCACGGTCATGGGTCCGGGATGCTGGACGCACGCCCTTTACTCAAGCAAGCACTGGCAGGAGGGCGCCCATTTCGTCAAGGCAACCCAGGATATCAACCTCATCGGCATGTCCTTCAGGGGAACCCCGGCCAAGGTCGCCTTTGAGCAAAAGGCCTGCATCCGCATTCTTGAGGAAGAGGGCGGCACGGTCATGCCCCCCTGGATGGTTGCCATCCTCGACGGGCACGAAGAAAACGCCGCCGGCTGGCAGCAGTGCAACAGCCCCAAGATCTGCGGCACCTTCAACGGTAAGTCCGACTCGGGCGGCATTTTCGTTTCCGGCGGCGTTTTCGACTCACTGGAAAAGCTGGAAGAGTACATGGACCGGGGAATGAAAATCTATCAGCAGGTCTGCCGGGAAAACCCGGTGTTTCTCAATCATCCCCATCCCATCCTCCGTCTTTACGCTAGCTGCGGCCAGACCTATCTTTCCATGGGCGGCCATGCCAACGCGGCGGGGGAGGTCATCTTTCTGGTGGACTATGCCCGCCAGGATTTTCTTCCCTACATCGGGGCGATTAAAGGCAAGTTCGACGGGCTGATGCAGGAGATCGGCATGGCGCCACTCGGCGTCGGCCGCGACAAGCGAACCTGGACCGAGTGCCCGGCCCACTTTGCCATGGCAAAGGTAATCAAGAAGGTCATCGATCCGAGCGGTTTCCTCTCGCCCGGTGTTTCCTTTCCCCTTTCCGAATAACCCGGGCAGATAACACATAAATGAGGATCGGGTAGGAGGAGGGGTTACCCCCTCCGGCCTCCCACACCACCGTACGTACG
>CAYWLT010000004.1:0-26251 GCA_964459295.1 uncultured Thermodesulfobacteriota bacterium | reverse complement strand
GAAGATGCGCCCTGCCGGGCGCACTAAAAAAAGGATGCCCTTGCTCATAAGGACATCCTATCGCCTATCACCATCTCGCAATTGACTTGTGACCTTCAGTAGGACACGCTAACCCGCTGGAGCTTCCGTACCTTTTCCAGGTTATCAGCCACCAGCGGCCGCTTGTCCGGGAATTGATTAATAAGATTGGTATAGCTTTTCTCCGCCTTGCTGTAATCCTCGAGGTCCAGGTAGCAGTCACCCGCCATTTTGTAAACCTCGTCGATGCGCGGATACTGCGGGTTTTTTCTCTGGATGTCATCAAGCACCTGTACCGCTGTCTTGCAGTCGCTAAGGTTCTTGTAGCTTAAGGCGAGCTGGTAGCCGATGATCGCTCTCTGGGATTCCGGAGGATTCATGGTTAATGCCAGGGAGTATGTGGCTATGGCGTTTGCGAATTCGCCCTGATTAAAATAGAGGTTGCCCAGCTCGAACGCATAGACCGCATCCCCTGCCTGCATGGAGGGAGTCTGCAGGGCATGCCTCTCATCGGGGATGGACCTCGCAACCCGGGTCAGGACTTCGGAAGGACTGGAGGGCGACACGCCCTGAATCGGCGCGCGGGTATCGGCCACCAGCATATTCCCCGGTTCCTCAGCCCCGGAAGGCTGGCGGCTTTCCTGCGAGGAGGCGATCTTCTGCCTGTTCGTCACCGTGGCGGGCGGGTACTGGTTATAGACGTAGATTCCCGCGGCTACCGTCACCACGGCCGCCAGGGCGGTCGCGGGCTTGAAGAAGAAGTGCGCCAGCCAGGATTTTTTCTCCTCAAGGGCGCTGTCACGGGCATGGGCCAGAATTCTTTGATGCATCAACGGGCGTGGTTCATGCTCCAGCCGTCTGAAGGCGGTGCGAATCAGCTGCAAGTTGGACAGCTGTTTCGCGCAATACTCGCAGGCGCTGAGGTGATCCTCCACGGCGCGCTTTTCCGCTGCGGGCAATTCGCCGTACAGGTAGTCTAAATACTTTTCATCGCATTCGGGACAGTTCACCTTCCATTACCTCTCTGTGTGTGATCCCTTCACGTTTGAGGCCCTTGCGCAGGTGCTCCAGCGCGTAGCGCATCCTGCTCTTTGCCGTGTTGATCGGGCATTTGAGCGCCTCTGCAATTTCGGCGAAGCTTAAGTTGAGGTCTTCGCGCATGAGAAAGATTTCTCGCTGCTCTTCGGGCAGCGAGTCAATGGCCTTTCTGAGCACCTCGGCCAGCTCACCCATATGGGCTTTTTTTTCCGGGGAGGGGCTGCTGTGCGGTATGGTTGTTTCCACGGACATATCTTCGTCGGCGTCGATGGGATGTGAAAGTGATGTCAGCTTGCGGTGTTTCATTTTTCTGAAGTGGTCTATGCATCCGTTTCGCGCGATCTGGTAGAGCCAGGTGGTAAATTTGGCGGAAGGTTCGTACCGCTTGCGCGATTTAACCACCTTGAGAAACACGTCCTGAAGCAATTCCTCCGCCTGGTTCCCGCTTTCCCCGATAAAATGGCAGATAAAATTGAAGATGCCGCGTTGATGACGCCAATAGAGAATTTCAAACGCAGCTTCGCTCCCTCCCTGGTATAGCAGCATCAGTTCCTCGTCACTCTGTTGATTCGGCTGATTCCTTTGATCGCTGGTCAAAGCTATTAAACCCTTGAAAGGTAAGGTTAGAAACGATGCATATCATAAAAAGTTTTGGTTGCACTCACCCGCATCGTGTTTCTCTTTTTTCAGCTTATCATGATTTTTCACCATTTTCAACTATTTCGCTCCGGAAACCGGGCGGATAAAGCAAACCGGGAGAGGCTCCCCCGGCACATGGCCATTCAGACCCATCGTTTCCGTAGCATTTCCAACCGTTCTTTATTTTCTTATGTGACTCTCATCCCCGCCCTCCCCTGATTATCCCTGTGAAGGCAGGGATCCCTGTCTTAATGTCCTCTATGAATGCAGGGGCGACCGGCCGGTCGCCCCTGCATTCATAGGTTATTTCCGCGTTACGGTATTGATGACCTGCTCCGCTAACGGTCAAAAAAGATATTGAGAGCCCGGGAAACACCGTTTTTCTCGCCGAAAAGCATTTTGTATCCTTTAAACCCCGGGTCGTGATCAATCACCGTCTTTAAGTACTCCTCAAAAGACCGCTTTGCCTTTTCCAGCTCTTCACCTGCAAGAGGCCTGGCCTGTTCAACCAGCTCCATAAAGACACCCAGATATTCCCTAAATATGCTCAAGGCCTGATCATCGAGTGCCTGATTGATCTTTACCTGGCAGATTGCCCTGGAAAAGACATTTTGAATCTCACCTTCCAATTTTTTTTGTGTTTTGAGGAGATCGGGATACGTGTCTCTTATTTTAATGAGCCTGTCAAACAGGGCGGAGTCATCGTGTCCGGTGCTTTCGCCCGTCCGGTGAATATCCAGCATGAACATCCTGCTTTTCCCCATGAGCACCGTTTCGCATGAAAAAACCGGCAGGTCATACTCCATCCGGGGGCGGATAAAAAAAGAACGTACGGCCATGTAGACGGGCAGGTTCAGCCTGAACATGACCACCCGGGTCAGCTTTTCAGAGCTGAATACGTCACCGTCAACCTTTACCAGGCCGAGGGTCCGTGCGGGGCGCTCCGGGAAAGGGTGCCGGAGTGAAACCGGATTGAGGGCGACGCGCTTCCTCAGTTCTGCCAGGGCAACGGGATGTATGTCTCGTAAGCTTGTCATAGGCTGATCCTTATAAGACGGTTAAGCTACTTCTCCGTGAGCGGCATGGTTAACGATTGAGTGTAGTTTCGTATTATCTCTGCCAGCTCCCCCGGCCGTTCCTCCTACACGTAGTGGCCGCACTCCTTTACCGGAATCAGTCGTGAGGAGGCGATTTCCCGTTGCACGCGATGGGCAATTTCAAGCTTGTCGCCGGCCCCCCTCTCACCCCAGACAATGTGCGCCGGGCGGGTGACCTTCTCTGCTATGCCTGGGTACTGCTTTAAGCCCACCTTGCTCATCATGCGCGCCAGGGCGTCAATGGCATGAGGCGTCCTGGTGGGCAGCATGTAGGCATCAATCACTTCATCGGTCACCAGCAATTTGTTGTAGAACGAGCCGGTCAAAAATCTCTTTCTCATACTCCGGGAATAAAACTGCCTGGCCATGATCCGGTCCAGCGGGAAAAAGAGGTGATTGAGGAACTCGGGGCCGGTCTTGGTATAAAAGCCCGGTTCAATCATAATCAGGCTCGCTACCTTCTGCGGGGCCTCGAGTGCAGCGCACGCAATGACCACGCCGCCCATGGAGTGGCCGACCAGATGGGCGGAGGGCAGGTTGAGCGCTTCCATGAAAGCAATGAGCATCCCACCCTGGGCCTTCATTCCATAGTCGCCGTCGGGGGGTTTGTCTGAAAGGCCGAAGCCGAGCATGTCATATGCGTAGACGGTGTAATGGTCGGTGAGCAGGGGAATGAGGTGCCTCCAGGTGTAGGTGGAGCCGGCAAACCCGTGCACCAGAATCAAGGGGCTGCCCGTCCCCTGCCTGGTATAATGGATGGTCTGTCCGTTCACCTGCACAAATTTGCTGTCCGCGCCGGTCAGCTTGTCAATCGGGACAGTTGCGGAGGGAAGGTAGGCGATGACGATGAGGATGAGATAGAGGAGTGCCAGGGCGGCGAGCGTCCCTTTGAGTATTTTCTTTGCGCGGTTCATGATCTGCCGTCCTTCCCTTTAAAAGAGCATCTGATATTTTAAAACACTGAAGAAGTGCATCATCCAGGGCACTAAAAAGCTCCCGGACCTTTTGTAACAGAATGCATAGACCGCACCCACCGCACTGAAGAGAATGACCAGCAGCGTTTTCACCAGGAATGGACGCGGCCAGATGTCCCCGGTGGTGAGATAGAAGAGACCGTAGCACAGGGACGATATGAGGATGGGAAGCACTGCGCCTTTCATGGAGACGGACAGGGTTTTATACAGATAGCCGCGAAAGAAAAGCTCGGTGGCAAAGGTATGGAAGAGGGCAAGCACAAGGGCAATGGGCACTGTCGGATCAAATCCTCCCGGATTATTGAACCCCATGGCAATCCCCACCAGCAATGAGATGACCAACCATGCAAGGGATATGCGCACACCCAGGGCGTCGCGGTTCTCCTTCCGGTGCAACCGGAGCGAGGCTGCGGCAACCATGATCATAATAAACCTCCTCACATACAACAAGGGTGAGGAGGGATCATGCCTGCTTTCAGGCGGCCCCAGGCCGAATCCGATACTCAAAACAAAAAACAGCGCAAACAGCAAAGTACAGATGACAAGCGACTTTGCTCCATCCCGGCCCATCTTACCTCCCAAGGTCCGCTGCTATCCGGTCGGTCGCTTTTACTCAACCATATATATTGTTTTTTTTGAGGTGTCAACGAACCATTGCTCCATGCTCAGATATGCCGCAAAGGAATATTTAAAACCAAAAGATTACATATGAAGCGATCCGCCAGTTGTTTATAACAAACTTTGACGCCATATAACAATCCGCATAGATTTATATAAAGTTTCCGCTTCGGTTTCCGATAGTTCTACCATTGGTTGTATGCCGCGCACTCCGGTCAGGACGGATGGTATAGGCATGACGTTGAAGAGGTACAGCAATGAAAAACGGAAGAGCTGACAAGCCGGTAGTGCTGATGGCCGATGAGGATCCGATGAAACTTCAGCTCTTAAAAGAGCTGAAGCGCTCGGAAGAGCGCTATCGCAGCCTAGTGGAGAATACAAACGATGCCGTTATTTCAACCCGCAGCGACGGGGTGATCACCGCCTTTAACCGGAAGGCCGAACAGATGTTTGGCTATGACCGGGAAGAGGTAATGGGGAAGTCGGTAACCCTTCTCGCACCGCCCCATATGCGGGAGCTGCAGCAGCGGATGTTTGCGGAGTTCAGCAGGACCGGCAAACTATACATCATCGGGAAAACCATTGAAGGGCGGGGACTAAGGAAGGATGGGCGGGAATTCACGCTTGAGGGTTCCGCCTTCCTTATGGAAGTGGATGACGCGTACATCCTCACTGTCATCCTCGTTGACATTTCTGAGCGCAAGCAAATGGAAGAACTGCTCCCCCAGACAGAAAAGCTTAAGTCTCTGGGTGAATTCGCCGCCGGGGTGGCGCATAATTTTAACAATATCCTTGCGGTTGTCCTGGGCCGGACCCAGCTTTTGAGAAGAAACATTGAAGTTCCGCCCGGAAAGGAGGAAAAAAGAAAGTATGTGGAAGAGCTGAGAAAGAGCCTTGAAATTATAGAAAAGGCCTCCTTTGATGGCGCTGATACGGTTCGCCGAATACAGAATTTCGCCAGCTACAAACCGATTGAGGCGATGGGATTTTCCGGTGTTGACTTAAATGAAATTATTGAACAGGCGCTCGAATTCACCAGAGTGCGCTGGCATGATCATGCGGGCGCCGGAGGCATTACCATCTCCATAGAAAAAGAGCTCTCCCCGCTTCCGCTCATGGGAGGAAGCGCCTCTGAGCTGAGAGAGGTGTTCGTCAATCTGATAAACAATGCCATTGAGGCCTTACCCCGGGGAGGCATTATCAGGTTAAAGACGCATACAGAGGGAGGCCAGGTGGTGGGTATTGTGGAAGATACGGGTGTCGGCGTGCCTAAAAATGTTCAGGATAAGATCCTTGATCCCTTTTTCACCACCAAAGGCGTGCAGGCAATGGGGCTGGGCTTGAGCGTTTCTTACGGAATAATCAAAAGTCATCACGGGACCATTTCCCTGGAAAGCGCCGAAACCCGGGGAACAACATTTTGCCTCAAGTTTCCAATCTACACAAGGGCGCTGAGAGAGGAAAAGCAAGAAGGGCCACTGTCGGAAAAGACGAAAAAAGCAAGCATACTGGTGGTGGAAGACGAAGATGAAGTGCGTGAACTGCTCAAGGATATTTTAACCGACGGCGGACACGAGGTCGAATTTACCGCCGACGGTCAAAAGGGCCTTGAGCTCTTTCGGGAGAAAAGGTTTGATCTGGTGTTCACCGATTTGGGTATGCCCGGCATGTCCGGCTGGCAGGTGGCCGAAAAGATCAAGCAGTTGAGCAGTGACACCCCGGTCGCCCTAATTACCGGCTGGGAAGTGAAGCAAAAGAAACAGGAGCTAAAAAACAACGGCGTCGATGTCTTGCTCAAAAAACCCTTCCGGGTAGAGGAAATCCTGGGGCTGGTTCAAGAGTGCTTGGCTGCACGTGATAATCATGGAAGATCTCTCTCATAGTTTTTACCGACCCCATTCCGGCATGCCGGTGACAGCGCGTATACCCAACCCGTAAGAAACAGCATTACCCGCCGTTATTCCCCCTCTTTTTGAACCCTAATTTTATCCTTGGCAGCATGAAGCGTTCTGTTTATAATGGGCCATTATCCCGGTTCATCAGGTAGTGGATAAATGCATGATTGTTTTATCCGGACCGCGGCCGTCCGCCCCGGGTAATAAAAGGGGATCGCCATGAGACTCCAGGATAAAATCGCGATGGTTACGGGGGCAGGGGGAGGCATTGGCAGCGCCATCGTGAGGCGCTTTTCGGATGAGGGGGCCACGGTCATCCTCAGCGACATCAAGGAGGCACGATGCAAAACCCTTCGTGACGAAATAGAAAATAAAGGGGTCGGGGGCAGTATCATGGCGGCGGATGTCACCCGGGAGCATGATATTGTATCGCTCTTCTCCCGGGTGAAGAATGAGTACCCGCGGCTGGACATCCTGGCCAACATCGCCGGGGGCGACTTTGAAAACCAGGTGCCGGTCGATGAGATAGATTATGAAAGGATGTGCAACAACATTGATGCCAATCTCAAGTCGTGCATTCTCTGCTGCCGGGAGGCGGCCAAGATCATGATGGGGCAGCAGTATGGAAAGATTATCAACATGAGTTCCATCGTGTACCGGGGCAGTCCCATGCAGTTTACCTATTCCGCCGCCAAGGGTGGGGTGTTTGCCTTTACCCGCAGCATGGCCATGGCGCTGGGCATATATAATATTACCGTCAATGCCCTTGCCCCGGCCCTGATCGAGGTGGACGTTATAAAAAATTCGATCGAGCCGGACATGTGGGAGGCGCTCAAGGAGGAGTGCGCTTCCCGCTACCCGCTGGGACGGATCGGTCAACCGATTGATGTGGCAAACTGCGCCCTGTTTTTAGCTTCGGACGAGTCTTCCTTCATAACCGGGCAAATTTTCGAGATTTCAGGAGGAGGAAGGCTGTAGGAGAGGAGACCGGGAGCAGGATTAAAGACCAAAATGAAAAGTGCAAAGAGCAAAATACGAAATTTGTTAAAGGTTTGGAATGAAACACACGCGGAAAAGCACCTGTTCAAAATGCAGCGCGCTGTGCTGCAAGTATTTTGCCCTGGAAATTGACCGGCCCTCGACGCGCAACGATTTTGAAAACATCCGCTGGTATATCAGCCACCAAAAAACTTCGGTATATATCCAGGCGGGGAAGTGGTTTCTTAACGTTAAAAACCGCTGCAAGTATTTGGACGGCTCTCATCGCTGCTCTATCTATGAGCATCGTCCGGCCATTTGCCGGCGGCTGGATGCCAATGGATGTGAGCACCATGGCCGGCCCGCGATACGGGAGATCAGGACGCCGAGACAGCTGGAGGCGTACTTGGAGGAACTGGCGGCAAAGCGGAGTGGGAGAAGCAAGAGATGAGGAAAAAAAACTCAAACCGCGGTTCTGCGGTTTGAGTTTTTTTGAACGTCGTGATGGGCGGTTAACTGATTGCCACCCGGGGACAGACATCCTCACAAATCCTGCATCCGGTACAGTTGTTGGTATAGCAGAAGGATTTAAATTCTCCCTTTTCCTCTTTGAGTTCGAGCGCGCAGCAGGGGCAGTTGTCGCAGCACTGGCCGCATCCCATGCAGATCTCCTCATCAATTTTCGGATAGTTGCGGCAAGTCTGGCACAGATTGAACATCTCCGGGGGAAAGATCATCTTGTTGCCCAGCCAGGTGAGCTGCCGCTCCGGGGCAATGGGGTTGCCGCATGATTTACAGAACTGTATGGGCACTTCGGTCTTCCAGTTCTGCATCAGGCGCTGCGCGCCGAGATTTTCCTCCCCGTCGGCATAGACAATCTGAACATTGTCGAAATTGTGCATCTTGATGACCTGGGTGGGGCAGACGAAGGCACAGCTCCCGCAGGCAATGCACTCTTTTGAGCTTTCGTCGAAGGGAACGGCGACCTTCTTGTTGATGCCGCTTCCCTCGAAATCGATGGCGTTGGCCTGCACCACTTCCGCGCAGGTGCGAACGCACAGCCCGCATAAAATGCAGTATTCGTTCTCCAGGCTAAATCCCTCGGGAGGCGCGGTAACGCCCACTTCGGCGGCAATGTCCTTTATCTTTTTGGGGTTGGGGCAGCGTGCCAGCAGGAGCTCCATCACCAGCTTGCGGACCTCCTTCACCCGCTCCGTATCAGTGGCAATCTTCATCCCGTCCTGGGCCAGGTAGTTGCAGGAGGTCTCGATGGTGGTGCGGTTCCCCTGGGTTACCTCAACGCTGCAGAGCCTGCAGTTGCCGGCCGGCTCGAGGGCGTCGTTGGAGCAAAGGGTGGGAATGTGGATGCCCGCGGCCTGGGCGACCTCCAGAATGGTCCTGCCTTCTTCCGCTTGGATTTTCTTTCCATTGATGGTGATGGTTATCATGATCTGCCCGACCTCCTCGGATGGTTGCCTGAGACAGCCTATCCGGCTGCCGGCGATCCCTTGATATAATGGTTATAGTCAGCGGCAAAGTGCTTCAGGGTTGATGTTATCACAGCCGGAATCGTCTTGCCCAGGGCGCAAAGAGATCCGTCGATCATCGGCTGCGCCATCCGCTCCAGCAGGGCGATGTTCTCCCGGCTACCCTGTCCCTGACAGAGTTCACCTACCAGCTCGCACATTTTTTTGACCCCTTCCCTGCAGGTGGTGCACTTGCCGCAGGTCTCCTCTTTGAAAAAGGTGAGGAAATAGTTGGCCAGGTCGGCCATATTGACACTGTCATCGATAACCGTTAGGCCTGAACCCAGAATGGCGCCGGCCTTCCCAAGATCGTCATAGGTCAGGGGAAGTTTTATGGATTGCGCCGGCAGCACACCCCCCGACGGACCTCCCATGGTGACCGCCTTCAGGTTCCTGCCCGCGGTTACGCCGCCGCCGATTGCGATAATTTCTTCCAGGGTAATGCCGAGCGGTACCTCCACCAGGCAGGACCGGCTGATGCTGCCGTTTAAGGAAATGACCTTGGTCCCGGCATTTCCCTTGCTGCCGATGCCGCTATACCATTTCCCGCCCCGGGCGATAATGGCCGGAACCATGGCCAGAGTTTCCAGATTGTTGACCACCGTGGGCCGGCCCCATAATCCCTTCTGAGCCGGGAAGGGGGGTCGAGGACGCGGCTCCCCGAAGCGTCCCTCGAGGGTGGTGATGAGCGCGGTTTCCTCGCCGCAGACATAGCCGCCGCTGCCTTCATCGATGACCACATCAAAGCTGAAGGCGCTGCCGAGGATGTTTTTCCCCAAAAACCCATAGTCGCGCGCCTGGCGCACCGCTTCCCGGATTTTGGCGAGAGCCGCGGGATAATGGGTGGAAACATAGATGAATCCCTTTGATGCGCCGACAGCGTATGCCGCTATGATCAGTCCTTCCAGAACCGAATGGGGATCCCCCTCCATCATGCTGCGGTGCATGCCGATATCCGGATCTCCCTCACTTCCGTTGGCCACCACATACTTAATATCTCCGGCAGCCTCACTGCAGGTCTTCCACTTGGTGCCGGTGGGAAAGCCGGCGCCGCCGCGGCCCCGGAGGCCCGAGGTAACAACCTCCTGGATAACCTGGGTGGCCGGTATGGCCAGGGCCTTGACCAGCGCGATGTACCCGCCGAAGGCGATGTATTCATCAATGCTTTCGGGATTAATCAGGCCCACGTTGCGCAGGGCAATTTTCTGCTGCTTCTGGTAAAAAGGATACGCGCGGTATTCCGGCAGATCGCTAATCGCTTGGGGCGCCCCGTCAGCGGCATAGGGGATCGCTTCTCCGGCAATTATATTTTCCTCGGAGTCGGTCCTGAAGAGGGCGTGTTCCTGAAGCACCGATCCGGTTTTGATGGCCGTCACCAGCGCCGCCGCCTTGTCCGCGCTTACCGCCCCGTAGGTGATTTTCGGCCGCCCTTGCTGGATGACATCCACGACCGGCTCCTGATAGCACATGCCGTTGCAGCCAACCTCGACGATGTCGGCCTTGAGGTCCTGCTTTTGCACCTCGGCTTCAAGCGCCTTTTTTACCAGATCGGCCCGTCGTGCCAGACCGCAGGTGGAGGTGCCCACCTGGATCCGCAGCGCCGCGTCGCTCATTCTTTTCCTGGCCTGCGTGCCGAGTGTCTTGAGATCCTTTGCGTTTGTGACCTTCATGGTGACTCCCTGTTTTTTATGTAAAACTACAATTGTGTGATCTTTTCCTGTGCCCAGCGCGCATCGCCGCACTCTCCGTCAATGCTGACCATGGGTTCCAGCCCGCAGCATCCTATGCAGCGCCCCTTTTCCAGGGTGAACGCCCCGCCGGCTTTTTTGCTCAGCTCATCATAGACCTGCCCCGAATCCTTGAGATGGCAGGCAACCCCGTCGCACACCCTTACCAGGTGTTTTTTCTTCGGTCCGAGGCTGAAGGCCGGGTACGATGTGGCAATGCGGTACACCGCGCTTAAGGGAATGGAGAGCACCTCACTAACCTTGTTCAGCACCGGTTTGGGAAGGTGGCTGTATTCCCTTTGCACCTCATGCAAAAGCGAGAGCAGGGCCTCCTGCTTGCCCTTGTACCGCGCGAGTATCGCGTCCGCCTTGCTTAAGTCAACTCCGCTTCCCGCAGCCAGCAGAGTCATGATCTGGCTGAAAAACGGCTCCGGCGGCTTCATTTCTTTAATGGCATCAACTACCATATTCTCGGTAACGCTGCCGCCCGGACCCGCCTTGGTGGCAATGAAATCCAGCAGTTTCGGCCGGACCGCCCCCCGCAGCATTTCCGGTATGACACCCATGATTTTTTCCACCATCTGTTCGCTCTCGCCCTGCCAGGAGATCTGGGCCGCGGCCGCCGGCTCCCGCGCCGGCGGGACTGCTGAGGACATTCCCAGGGCGCCCATAATCACGCTTTTCTGCGGTTCGGGCAGATCTTCCCGCACCAGCTTTTCGATTATCGCATCGGTTACCTGTGCCCCTTTTGCCTTGCCTTCAATCATGGCAATGAGCTGAGGTTGCATTGCATCCCGCATCGGTTCGGGGACCACCTCAAGTATCTTGGCAAACGTGGCTTGGGCTTTTTTATCCCAGTTTGAGAGAGCCATGATTTCCTCCTTTAAACCTTTCCCTGCCGCAATCTGGCGTAGGCAGTATCAACAGCAGCCTGAATCTCGCGGATTTCTTTGCCCTTAAAGTGCTTAAAACGTTTTTGCGCTGAGAGGTACTGCTCAACCGGTCTTTTGCCAGGATGATCGATGGTCAGGCGGTAACTCCCGGCAACCACCTCATACAGGGGGAAAATGGTTGATTCAACCGCAAGCCGGCCGATAGTCACCGACATTTCGCTTTCATAGTCCCAGCCCACCGGGCAGGGCGACAGTATATGAATATAGCTGCTGCCCTCACTGGTCATGCCGCGCATGACTTTGTCAATCAGGTCAAAAGGATAACTGGGGCAGGCAGTTGCCACATACCCGAATCCCCGCGCGACCGCTGCCGCCGGAAACATTTTTTTAAAGATTGCCGGGGTCGCCTTTCCTTCAACCGCCTCGTTGTCAAAGCAAAGCAGCAGACTGGAGGAATCGTCCTGCTTGGCGATGGAAAGCAGGGCGGGACGCACCTCGTCCCCTCCCCCCTTGCCGTCCCTGACCAGGTTTCCCGGAAAGGGAATGCTGAAGGGAATGTCCCACCGGGTACGGTCCATCCATCCCCGGTGCTCTTCCAGCGCTTTATAAGTATGCCGCACGCCGAGAGCGACTCCGCAGCCCATGCAGGCGCGGTGTGCCTGGGGCAAAAAGTGCTCCTTAAACGGCAACAGTTGTGGTACATAAAGCCCGTATTTATCCATTATCCTTCCTCCGTCATGCTGATGGCGCCAAACCAGCATTCCTTGTGACAGATGCCGCATCCCTTGCAATAGTCAACATCGGCTTCGAAATACCCGTCCGCACCCCTTCTGATGGCGGCATCGGGGCAGAAGAGGTAGCAGAGACCGCATCGCACGCACATCTGCTTGTCCCACTGAGGCACGAGCGCCGGCTTATCGGCCCGCTCAAACGGTTTTGCCTTTCCCTCTTCCAGCAGGATGCATCCAACTTTGATCTCTTTCCAGGTCTGTGTTTCAGATGGGGCGGTTGCCGGTGCCTTTTTAACCACAGTGCTTCTCCTTGTAGATGGTGTTGTGCACGATACATTCATCCGAGATTGGCTCCGAAAATGTATCCTATGAATATAAGAGTGTCAAGCATTTTGTCGCCGGCATGGGCCGGCCGGCGAGCACCGGTGGCGGCGGGATTATCGCTGTCGGCGGGGCATCATTGATCGCGAGATTTTTGGTCACGCACGCGCCTGCCGGCTCCCATTCCTCCTGCTCTTCCGTCCGGCGGACCCATCCCCCATCTTCCGTGTCCGCGATGCCCTTTTCTACCCGGAAGGAAGTCCTGGCAGAGCCGGTGGCTGACGAAATCCGCGTAGCGCGCCTGCTGCTCGGGGCTTAAAAATGCCTTTTCCTTGAAGAGCTGATCCATAACCGCAATCTGCATTTCCATCTGAAGCTCGTTTATTTCACGGAGATTCCGTTCCAGCAAGGCCCGATCCGGAACCTCTGAGGACAAGAGCTGCGCCAGTGCAGCGCGTTTTCTCATCAGATCGTCACGGACGGGGGCTGTTTCATCCATGAATGACTTCCTGAGCTCACGCATCCGATCCCGCTGTCCCTGGTCCAATGACAGCCCGGCGCCAAAAGGGGGTGGGCCCGCCTCTCCACCCGTATAATTTCTACCCCAAAAATATCCGATAGTAATGAGTGCGGCCGCATTGACCGTCAGGGAAAATACCAGTATAAGCGTAATGAGCTTTTCTTTCATGGCTGTTCCTCAACCCGATTCTGTGGTTGTATCCGAATACCCGTCTTCACCCAGGTCAATATAGACGCTGCCGATGGAGTCATCGGGAAAGTCATTAAAAATATCCAGGGGCAACTCCCCGGTCGCTGCCGTGACCTCCGGTTCCGGGTAAAGGGCATAGGCAGTATTCAGGTAAAGCGTCTTTCCAAGATAGACTCCGGCGGGGAGCGCCAGCAGGACGATAATGGTGCCGAGCACCGGTGACGGCGCCCTGACCAGCATGGTCAGCAACTTGCCCATCAGGCCGGTTTGCTGCCCGGCGCTTGTAATGGTTGCCAGGACACGTCGTGAAATATCCTTGAAGCCCTCGTCCGGGAGGGGGGCCTCCAGGAGGTCCCAGGCTGCCTGCAGCTCTTCCGCCTCCCGGCTACAGAGAGGGCAAGCGGCGAGATGCTCTTTTACTTCCTGCGCGCGATCATCATCACACTGCCGGGTGAGGCAGGCGATAAGATGTTTTCTGATTTTCGTACAGGACCGCTTCATTGCCAGTACTCCTCATGATGTGTATAACACCTCCCGCTCGCAAAAACCTGCTTGAGCCGGTTCGTGCCGTAAGTGTAAAGACACATTATTGTGGCGTTAAAAGCCCCTCCCCCTTGAGCCACATACTATTCAGCATGCTTCATCATCCTGCGTACTACTTTTTCAACCGCCGGTTATAATATTTTATAAAATTTCAGCCGTTCCTTGAGGGTGTTCATGGCGCGAAAGAGCAGCGATTCAACCGCCGATACCGAACACCCCAGAGCCCTGGCGACCTCACCGTAGGATAGCCCCTCAAAGCGGAAGAGAATGACCGCCATGCGCTGCCGGTCAGGCAGTCCGTTAAGGGCATTCTCAACCGCTGCCTTCAGTTCCTCTTGCTGCAGTTTTTTCTCAACCGGCGCATCCTGCCCCGCCCCCGTGAAAGATGGATCAGCGATATCTGTTTCTGACAGGGCGGGGTCCAGGGTGCTGTCGTATTTATGCTTCTTTCGGCTGCGGTGAAAATTAAGGCAGTGGTTGGTAACAACTTTGAAGAGCCAGGTTTTGAACTGGGCGCGGGGGGTATAGTGCCTCGCGCCCCGGTATATTTTAATGAAGATGTCCTGTGCCAGATCTTCCGCTTCATGGTGCATACCGGTGTAGCGGTAGATCATCCGCATGACCGACACCTGGTGCTTTTCCATTAAAAGCCTGAATGCACCGGTGTCGCCCGATCCGGCTCTGAGCATGAGCTGATTGTCGGGATCAGCAAGATAAGTGTTTTTGTTGTTCCGCTTCCAGCTCACTTAACCGCGCTATTGCCTCCATGACACTGCGGGTAAACGTTTGTGCCCCGTCCGCCTGTTGGGCATAGAGAGGGGTTCCGATGGCAATAGTTACCCGCTTGCGCAACTTTTCTCTTCCATACACAATGCCCACAGGTATAAAGGGAACAGGTGTCGGGTATTTATTCCGCTCCTGGAATTTAAGGATCATGCCGATCAGCCTTGACTTCCCCCTCCCCATCACGCCACGGTAGTAGGTCCCTTCGGGAAAGATGACCACCCGCTCTCCCTTTTTGAGAAGGTCGGCAAGATGCCTGAAGGAATCCTTGCTTTTTATCGGGGCCTCCCGGTCCAAGGGAATGCCTCCGAGCCCCATGAGAAAGCGGCTGATCAGCGGGAACCTGAAGAGTTCCTGTTTGGCTATATAGTTAAGTTGTGTACCGGAAAAGGCCAGGCCGACGAGCGGAATATCCGTCCAGTACTGGTGTTTGGGGAGAATGATGGCAGGGCCGACATCGGGCAGGTTGTCTCTTCCGATGACCTCAATGCGATAGCACGCGGTAAGGCAGCAGGGAACGATCACCTTCATGAGACCATAGAGAGCGTTCTTCACCGGAGATCCGGGCGGCAAAAAAGCACATGTCATTGGCGTGTTTCCCCTTCTTCCGAGTTTGATGCTAAAACCTTTTACGTGTGAGTGTCAAGGAAATGTTTGTCTTGATTATTGCGGGGATTTTTTCTATAATTAATAAAAACAGCGCCACACCCATTCCCCGGACATCGGTAAAAAACTTATGTTTATTACATAATTGCTGGTGTCGGCTTGCCTATGGGGGATGGCTGCCTTTATGAGGAGCGTGATTGTACATGGACGAGTTTCTGCTTGGTGAACGGGATAGGCAGATCCTGACATCGGTAATCAACGAATATATTTTAACGGCGGAACCGGTGGGATCACGCAACATCTCTCGGCGGTATGACATCAACCTGAGCTCTGCAACCATACGGAATGTCATGTCCGACCTTGAGGAGATGGGGTTTCTCCATCAGCCTTACACCTCCGCCGGCCGGATTCCCACCGAAAAGGGGCTCCGCTTTTATGTGGACAGCATATTGAAGGTAAAAAGCCTGGATCAGCGGGAGAAAGACCGCATCAGGAAAAGGTATAACTTTTCCGAACTGGAGGCGTCCGATCTGGTCAAGCAGACATCGGAAGTGCTCTCGGTGCTTTCCCGCCACGTCAGCATTGTCTCAGCGCCGAAACTGGTGGGCACGGTCCTCAAGCACATCGAATTTATCAAGATAAGCAGCCGGCGCATTCTGGTGATTTTTGTTTCCCAGTCGGGGTTTGTGCAGAACCGTATTATAGAAGATAAGGATGATATTGCCCAGTCCGAGCTGGACCAGTATACCAACTATCTGGGTAAAGTCCTGGTGGGAGTAAGCCTGGAGCAGGTGCGCGAAAAGATTGCAGAAGAAATGAAAAATGCCAAGACGGCCTATGACCGGCTGTTCTTTAATGCGCTGGAGTTGACGCAAAAGGTCTTCGGCGAGGAAAAGGATCCGGAACTTTTCATGGAGGGCCAGGTTAACCTGCTGGATTGCCCGGAGTTTTCGGAAGTGGGAAGAATGAAATCACTCCTCCAGGCACTTGAGGAAAAGAAGCTGCTTTTGCATCTGCTGGACAAAACCATGGATGCCGAGGGCATACAGATATTCATCGGCTCGGAGGTCCCGGTTTCGGAAATGCAGACCCTGAGCGTGATCACCACTTCCTACCGGCACAGCGAGAAGGTGGTGGGCGCGCTGGGCATCATCGGCCCCACCCGGATGGATTATATGAAGCTGATACCGATCGTCGAATATTCAGCCCAGCTGCTTTCCGAATTTCTCAATGTTAAAGGCAGCCAGATTTAAGAAGGAGCGTCTCTATGACCAGAAAAAGAAGTGACCATGAAGCCGATGTAATCCCGGGCGGTATGAAGCAGGGCTTCGGGCCGCGGGCGGATGAACCGGCGGGGGAGGAGGCCGACGCGCACGGCAAACGGGTTACCATTAAACACCTGCAGGAAGAGCTGAAAGCGAGGGATGAAGAGATCAAAAGCCTTAATGACCGGCTGCTGCGGGCCCTGGCGGAGTTTGAAAATCACAAGAAGCGGACCACCAAGGAAAAAAGCGAGCAGCTCCAATATGCCAATGACGAAATGAGCAGGGAAATGCTGCGAACGGTGGACACGCTTGAGCTCGCCATAAAACACGCCCGGGAAACCAGTCGGGCAGAAGGCATCGTTGAAGGCATTGAGATGACGCTGAAACAGTTGCTAAAAAGCCTTGAACGGTTCGGCGTCAGCGGGTTTAATTCCCTGGGAGAAAAGTTCGATCCGAACCGGCATGAGGCGATGCTGCAGGTGGAAAGCGCCGATCATGAGCCGAACACCATCATCAATGAGACACAGAAAGGATACTTCCTGCGCGACCGGCTGCTTCGCCCGGCCCAGGTGACGGTGACCAGGAAACCGCAGGGAGGAGCGGAAGAGTAAGGGTGCGGGTTGGAGGGGCAGTTTACAGACTGCAGTTTACAATGTGCAGTCCACAGTCCATATAGTCCACGGTCGACAGTAAAAGCAAGACACCATAAAACTGCAAACTGTTCTTTGGTCCTGAACCGTGCACATGCCACCACGAAGTTTAAACCATTGCCACAAAGTATTTAACCGTCGACTGTGGACCGACTGCTGTGGACTTTTTTTAACCTGCTCCCTGCTCTGACATAAACCTGCTACTTCCTCCTGACGTATGCCTGCGTTCAAGCGCGACTATTATGAAATACTGGGCGTACTGCCGACAGCCAGCCAGCGGGAGATACAAAGAGCCTTTCGCCGCCTGGCCCTGCTGCATCACCCCGACCGCAATCCCAAGGACAGCACATCCGAAGAAAAATTCAAGGAAATTGCCGAAGCATACGGAATTTTAAACAATCCGCAGCAAAGAAACTCCTATGATGAGCGCACGGCATCCGTCGCGGATTCCGCTAACGAGTCCCGCCATGCCGGTGAAAGCAGGTTCAAGGGCGCGACACCCTCCAATGATTTGCTGTGGGATGTTTTCCGGGATATCCTGGGCTATCCCATCAGGGGCCGTCCGAATGCGCAGAAAGGCGAGGATCTGCGTTACCACCTTTCCATTCCTTTTGAAGACGCCGCGCTGGGCAGGCGGGTGGAAATAAATGTGCCCTATGATATTCGCTGTCCCTCATGCCAGGGACTCAGAACAAGGCCCGGCAGCATCTTCAAGCAATGCCCCCTGTGCAAGGGGAAAGGTAAAACCAAGGCGAAGCGGGGGAAACGCGGTGTGGAGATTGCCTGTAAAAAATGCGGGGGAAAGGGAAAGGTATTAAGGCGACCCTGCTTATATTGCAAGGGTAAGGGCAGGATAAAGCAGCCCCGCCTTCTTTCCTTCAGCATTCCACCCGGGGTCAGAACGGGTACGCGGCTGAAGGTGCTCAACCGGGGTAATCTGGGCGCCTACGGAGGACCGGCAGGCGATCTCTACGTTGTGATCAATGTAAATCCTCATCCCTTTCTGGAGCGGAAAGGGGATGATATCGTTTATCGTCTCGCCATCAGTTTTGCCCAGGCGAGCCTAGGAGACCGGGTGACCGTGCCGACGCTTGACGGGAATATGGTGATGGACATACCTCCCGGGACCCAGCCGGGCGAGATTCTCCGCCTCAAGCACCGGGGCATTCCCTCTGCACCGGGGGGCAGGCGGGGCGACCAGCAGATCGTCATCCAGGTGACCATACCCTCCAAATTAACCTCGCGCCAAAGAAGCCTGCTCAAGCAATTTGCCCGGATGTATTAGCACGCGGTTGATAACCCCCGGTCTGATTTGTAGGCTCAAAGGGGAGGGGCTTTTGAGCCTTTAGACAGCCTGCGAAAAATGCTTTTTCAACCACCGGTCAGACGGCGTCCCTTGCCTCGCCTGCCTGTCCCGGTTCATTTTTTCTGCCGAAGACCCTGGCCACGATGACACTTATTTCGTAGAGTATGAGCAGGGGGATTGCCATGAGGCACTGGCTGAAAACGTCGGGCGGGGTAAGAATGGCGGCCACGATAAAGATGATGACGATGGCAAATTTTCTCTGTCGGCGGAGCATCCGCTCGGTCACAAGACCCAGCTTCGCGAGAAACAGTATGAACACCGGCAGCTCAAAAATAATGCCGAAGGCGAGCAGTATCTGGAAGGCAAAGGAAAGATATTCCTTCATGGCCGGCAGGGGTTTCAGGGTGTCGGTGCTGTAGCTCATGAAAAATTTGAAGGAGAAGGGAAACACCACCAGGTAGCAGAAGGTCACTCCGGCAAAGAAGAGAACGCTAGCGGAAATTACAAATGGGAATACGTACTTTTTCTCATGATCATAGAGCCCGGGCGCGACAAAGCACCACATTTCCCAGAGAATGACCGGGCTGGCCAGGATCAGGCCCGCGTATAATGCAAGCTTTAAATAGACGACAAAGGCCTCGGTCAGGCCGGTAAAAATGAGCCAGCTCTCGGGAGGAAGCTGCTCTTTGAGCGGCTTCACCAACAGGGCAAATATGTCATCGGCAAAGTTGTACGAGAGTAAAAACCCCGCGACAACGGCGATAAGACAGATGATGATTCTTCTGCGGAGTTCTTCCAGATGAGTGGTAAAAGGGATTTTTTCGTCGGCCATAAACAGGTTCAGCCCTTCTCTTCTTTTACCTTCGCCTCCGGCGTAGCCGCAGTCTGCCCGTCTGCTGCAGGGGGCATGTCTTTCGAGACTTGGGCCTGCCTGATTTCCCGCATCAGCCGGTCCCGCTCGTCCCGCAGCCCGTTTATGTCCAGGTCTTCCTTCAGGTCATCGGCGGCGCGCTTAAATTCACCGATGGCCCTCCCCAGCGCCCGTGCCAGATCGGGCAGCTTTTTCGGCCCGATGACGATCAGGGCCACCACCAGGATTACGATAATTTCCTGCATTCCGACGCCAAACATAGCCACGCCTCTCCTCTTAACCAGGATAACGAAATAACTATAACCTTTTCTTCAGGCTGTCAAGTTCTCTGTTGGATCAGTTCTTGTAATATAACTGTTGTTTTGATATAGTGCGCCGCAGCGCCGAAAACACGGCATGGCCGGGCCTGCGGCTGCCGACAGCGCATTTCTCATCATCCCCGCAACGCAAAACCTATCAATGAAAGGCAAATCATGGCACTTAAAACCGCGGTTGTAAAAGACCCCATTTACCTCCAGCACAGAACCGGTGATCACCATCCCGAAAGCCACCACCGGCTTGAAGTGGTCTATGAGATGCTCAAGGAAAACAGCCTCCGGGGGAAGTTCACTGAGCTCGCTCCGCGTCGGGCTTCCCAGGCGGAACTGGAACTCAATCATTCAACGGATTACATTAATCAGGTCGCCGGAACCGCGGGGCGCGTGTTCACCAGCCTGGATCCCGACACCAGCACGTCCCCCCTTTCCTGGGAAGCCGCCCAGATGGCGGCGGGTGGGGTACTGGTGGCGATCGACCGGGTAATGCAGGGCGAGTTTGAAAACTGCTTCGCTCTGGTAAGGCCGCCGGGCCATCACGCAGAAAAGAGCTGGGGAAAGGGTTTCTGCCTTTTCAATAACATTGCCATCGGCGCTCACTACGCCCTGCAGCAGTATGGACTGGAGCGCATTCTGATCATAGACTGGGACCTGCATCACGGCAACGGGACGCAGCATTCTTTTTATCATGACCCGCGAGTGCTGTTTTTTTCCACCCACCAGTATCCCTACTATCCGGGGAGCGGCAGCGTGGTTGAAGTTGGCGAGGGACGCGGAGCGGGGTTTACCGTGAATGTTCCTCTTCCCGGCGGACAGGGTGACGAAGACTTTCTCGAAATTTACCGGTTGCTGCTGAAGCCTCTGGCGCTTGCGTTCAATCCGCAGATGGTCCTGGTCTCTGCAGGCTACGATATCTATTTTGACGATCCCCTCGGCGGCATGGAAGTCACGCCTGAGGGTTTCGCGGGGCTTACCGCATTTATTGTGGATCTAGCGCAATCAACCTGTCAGGGAAAAGTGGTTCTGAGCCTGGAGGGAGGGTATCATCTGGACGGCTTGCGAAAATCGGTCAAAGCCACGATACAACAGCTGGCGGGAGACGCTGCAGACCAGGGGAAAAAGGTGGATGGAAAAGTATTGGACGGCACGGGCAAAATCATCGAGGCGGTGAGAAAGGTCCAGAAGGACTACTGGACCTGCTTGTAATGAGGGGGGCAGGGTTCAGGGGTGCAGGGTCAGTGAGGCTTCTTTGACTTGCATCATGCATCCTGTATCATGCATGGTGTTTCGCCCTGCATGATCTTCGTGGTTGCAATTTCGTGCTTGGGGTTTAGTATTTGTCTTCGAACCTGCAACATGCATCATGAATCCTGCATCCGTTCCCTTGTTTATAGCTCAGAGTTTACCCGGTATTCCCCCTGCGCCTTGTCGCGGTAAAGCACCTTATCCGCCTTGCGCACCAGCGTGTGTTCGTTACCTATGATGTTGCTGGTAATATCGGCAACACCGGTGCTGACCGAAATGGTATAAAACGAGCGGTCTATGCTGACCGGATGGTTGCTGATGGTCTTTTTGAGCCTTTCGGCCAGTATTGCCGCTTCGTCGGCCCTGGTTTCCGGAAGGATAACCGCAAACTCATCCCCGCCATACCGCGCCAGAAAATCAATGTCCCGGATGGAGCTCTGAAGCTGTGCGGCCAGCACTTTAAGAACGCTGTCGCCCGCTTCATGGCCATAGGTATCGTTGATCGCCTTGAACCCGTCCACATCGAGCATGATGAGCGAGAGAGGTTTCTGGTACCTCTTCGACCTGCGGAGTTCCCTGTCCAGCACCTTCTGAAACGCCCTGCGATTATAAATACCGGTCAGCTCATCGGTTATGGCAAGCGACAGCACCTTCTGGTGCTCCGCGGCATTTTTCAGCGCCAGCGCTATCTGGTTGGCAATGGTTGAAATGAGCTGCAACTGTCTTCGGTCAGGTTTTTTTGCTCCGGTGAGGCCCATCATCCCCAGCACGTTGCCGGCTACTTTAAGCGGCATGAATCGAGTGCTATCAACGGCCAGGAGTGTTTTGTCCGCAAGGGCCTTGTGTGGATACTTTATTTTTATCACCCTGCGTTGAACATCGCCTGCGCTCAGTTTTTTACCACAATGACGCGCATATTCCCTGATGCAATCACCGGTGAGCTTTTCCACAATTTCTGCCTTTACCGGCGGGGCGCAGGTACAAATGGCTAAAAACAGCTCTTCACCCAGCGCGTAGAAAAAAGTTACCAGGTTATTAAGAAAAAGCTCGTTGAATCTGCTGTTGACCACCTTCTCAACCATTTTGTGCGCATCCAGGGTGGAGTTGATCCGAAGACTCAGCTGATTGAGCAAAGCAAGCCTCTGGTTAATTTTCTTAAGCGCAAGCTTTTCTTTTCTTAACTTTTCACTCTGCCTTTTGAGCTCGCTGTTTGTTTTCTTTAACCTGCCGTCGATCCCCAAAATTTTTATAAGTGCCTGCCTGCTTTCCAGTCCCTTGCGGACTATGTCCCGCAAATGTTTGCGCTCGACGGGTTTGGTTATGAAGCTGAAAGCCCCTTCCTGCATTGCCGCTACAATTGATTTAAGGTCCGGTTTGTTGGTCATGCAAATGACACAGCTCTTGGAGTTAGCAGACTGTATGTTCTTTAAGATGTCAATACCGCTGAAAGCCGGCATCCTTTGTTCAATAAAAATCAGAGCAAAATCATCACGGCCTTTATGCATTTTTTCAAGCGCCAGCCTTGCATCGGACGCTTCATCTACAAGAAGCCCCATATTTTTGAGCAATCGGGATAATCTTCCCGTGCTGTGCAAATCATTATCGATGATCAGTACCCTATGTGCATCCATCCTTCCCTCCTCCATCTTATATCAATGGTACGCACATGATGAATCAGCATATTGCATGCCAGGATAAAAAATAATTAAAATTGCAACGGTTATGACCCGCCATTATTTTAATTAATTGTAATTAAATAATTTTTTTATATGGTCTGATGGAGGAAAGTTTAATAATATATATAAAAAAACAGTCAAAACCCTGTTATGCGACAAAATTTTGACTGTTGGTTAGCGGTATTTTTAACAGCGGACATAAATAAATCGGGCGGGATATGATGCTGCGGGATGAATACGGGCACACTCTGGATCCGATGGTCTCTCCTTCTCATACAATAATTGAACCAATGCCGCTATGGCAATTGCCATGATCAGTGTCGGGTCAGTTCGGCAATAACGAAATCCTGCAGTCCATCCTCGTAATCAAGCACCAGCCCCTCCAGCCTTGATGCCAGGCGCGCCTGGATAAGCAACAATTTCAACCCTTCATTGGTCTTTACCACAAAGTCTCCCCGTTTTTCCTTGTCCAGAATCAGGTCAAGCTGGCGCGGCGCCTTGGGGTTGACCGTGATCCTGATGGCCAAGCAAGGATCGTGGGTATTTTCGTGGAGCGCTTCAACAAGTTTTTGCTTTGCCTGTGGTGTTACAATCAACATAGTGCCCTCCGGACAGGAGCATGGCGCCGCACCCCTGTTCAAGCAGGACAGGGAGCGCAGCAAACATTGAGTTGCTTGCAATGGCACTATTACCAATCGACCGTAG
The DNA here is from genome assembly GCA_964459295.1 of uncultured Thermodesulfobacteriota bacterium. Taxonomy (GTDB): domain Bacteria; phylum Desulfobacterota; class WTBG01; order WTBG01; family WTBG01; genus CAZWCD01. The sequence goes on along the minus strand of CAYWLT010000004.1, from coordinate 3,123 downwards.
CCAATAAACCTTTAACTTTTTCTTCAAAACGGGTTTTTTCAGATGTGCAGGAACCGCCGGATGCGCATGAGACGGGACAACCTGGGGGGCTCGGTCTACCGTTTGGAGTTAAAAGGAGGGCCGGTGCGATTCTGTTACTGAGATAGTATTATTGCAAGAGCGCCGCCGAAGGTGGACATTGCGGGATTAAGCAGAAGAATTTACCGCCACTTCATTCCGTCCGGTTTATATCACTGGAGGCTGTTGAAAAACTCCTCCATATCCTGTTCCGATATAAACCATCTTCCCATTGCCTTTTGTCCTCTGAGCTTGCCCTGCTTTATATAATTTCTGATGGTCACGGCAGTAACATTGAGCTTCTGGGAAAGTTCAGTGACAGAGTACAGTGTTTGGCCGCTTATTGTGATCGCCATATTGGTACCTCTCGGCCCCCTCTGTCTTTCGCTAAAAAAAGAACATATTTTCACAAAAAAAGCAACCCCCCGCCGCGTTTTACTGCGTGGGGTCTCTTTGCCCCATGGCCCTGCACGCCGATATTATAATGACCATGCGTTCTCCCGCCAAGGCCGGGAAGATGGTAATGGGACGAAGGGAGATCGGAGCGAAGCGGGCGGATTATTGCTCGATAAAAGTTTTGAGATGCTCACTCCGGGCGGGGTGTCTCATTTTCTGGAGCGCTTTAGCTTCAATCTGTCGTATTCTTTCCCTGGTCACCTCCATGTCAGTCCCGACTTCTTCAAGGGTGCAATCAGCCTTTTCGCCCAAGCCGAACCGCATCCGCAAGACCTTCTCCTCCTTGGCGCTGAGGGTGGAAAGCAGCTTGTTGGTATATTCCTGCAGGCTCTTGTTGATTGCCGCTTTACCCGGAGAGTCGCTTTTTTTGTCTTCGATAAAATCATCCAGTGAATTGCCGCTAAGATTTCCCACCGGCTCCGCCAGAGAGAGGGGAGGCTTCACGACACGCAGGATGCGCAGCACCTTTTCCACCGGGACATCTATCTTGTGGGCAATCTCTTCCGGCGTGGGCTCCCTGCCGGCCTCCAGAACCAGCAGCCGCGATGCCCTGATCAGCCGGTTAATGGTTTCAATCATGTGCACGGGTATGCGTATGGTCCGGGCCTGGTCGGCAATCGCCCTGGTTATCGCCTGCCTGATCCACCAGGTCGCGTAGGTGCTGAATTTGTAGCCACGCCGGTATTCAAATTTATCCACCGCCCGGATGAGCCCTATATTGCCTTCCTGAATCAGGTCCAGCAACTGCAACCCCCGGTTGGTATATTTCTTCGCCACGCTTACCACCAGCCGTAAATTTGCCCTCACCAATTCATCCTTCGCCATCCTGATTTTGATCTCCCCTTCCTCGATGGACTTTACCGCATTTTTTAAGCAGTGAGCGTCCAGGGTGCAGCCGGTTTCAATGCGTCTGATTTTCTGCTGCGCGCTTCGTATAATTTGCTCTTGTTCCAGAAGATCCGGTACATGAACATCGGCGGGTGGGGTCGTGCCCGTCGCCCGCTTATTCATCCTGCGCAACTGCCGGCAATGCGTTCTGACCTGCTCCGGGGACAGGCCCGATTGCTCCACACAATGCGCAATCTCCCCTTCCGCCTTTTCCAGCGCTTCTGCCATCTGTTTTAATTTCCGGGTAAAGTGTCCAACCTGGCCCTTGTTCAGATTGAGCCTCTGGAGGAGATTGACAATGGTTTCACCGGTGTCCTCGATTTTCCCCAAAAGCGTTTTTTGCCTTTTCACGCTTACGCCTGTTTTATCAAGCCGCCGTTTGAGCAGCGTCCGTTTGTGATCGTGTTTTTTGATCTTTTCAATTAAGCCGAGCACCTTGCGGGCGTAGTACGCTTCATCAATTTCCAGCTCATCATCGTCGAGGCCGTTGATAATCTCTCTTACGGAAATCTCACCCGCCGCCAGCCGTTTTCCGATGCGAACAACTTCACTGACGGTCATGGGGGTATTGACAATCACCCTTGCAATATCTTTTTCACCTTCCTCCACCCGTTTCACTATGTCAACCTCACGCTCCCGGTCAATCAGCGATATAAGGCGGATCTGCCGCAGATACATCACCAGCGGATCATCTGCTGATTCCGTAACCTCGGTATCAAGTTCTTCTTCGGGATGCTCATCAAATTGCTCCGTGCTGTCTTCCGCCGCGGACCACGAGTTCTGACCGTTTCTCGTCGCGGCAGGGACGGGTAAATCCCGATCATCATCTTTCATGAGCATATCATCAATTAAAACAGCTTCCGGCAGGGAAACATCGGCAGCTTCATCCACTACCATTCCGACAGAATCTTTTGCTGCATGTACCGATTTCTTCTCAAAATGATTTCGTTTTTTCAAGATTCTGCTTCTTTTGAGGTTTAAAATTAGTACATGGGCGTGATAAGCTGCACATTAAGGCTTGATGACATTGCAATAACAATCGTAAAGCAATCCGAATACCAAGAAAATAATTTTTGTTATTATTAGCGTTATAATAATGAAGTTATTGATTTAATTTATAAATTAGTAAATAATCGTTTAATCGTGCTGGTGCTTGATGGACCTTCGTTTGCTCCTTTAAGTCCACATGAAAACCCTTTTTTTAAAAATATCAGGAATAACAGGGCATTATGATTGTACCCTCCCGCACAAACCATAAGGGTACCTTTAAAAATTCACCATACAATCTCTTTCTGTCATTCCCGCGAAAGCGGGAATCCATAAAAATCAAACACATGGATTCCCCGATCAAGTCGGGGAATGACAAGAAAATGAATTATTAGAGGTTCCCTTAAGTTTTGAACCGATGATTATTAGATTATTGATTTTAATAGGATAAACTTTCAGATTCCCCGGAATTGACAAGAGGAAGCGGCAACAAACTTGATGGGAAGAGGAAGTTTCTGCCTACGCAGGAATGACGTGCTCTGTAAGTTCTGCTTATTTTAAACAAAAGGGCGGGAAGAAATTAAAACCCCTCGCCCTTCCAGAGACTGTGTCATAATGGAAGAATTTACATGTCTGTCATTCTGAACGCAGTGAAGAATCTCATAGAATCAGCGATTTGAAAATGGAGATTCTTCGGCTGAAGCATCAGACCTTATGCTTGAAGATGGTTAATCA
>CAYWLT010000003.1:0-28393 GCA_964459295.1 uncultured Thermodesulfobacteriota bacterium | reverse complement strand
GCTGGATGCCGGTGTTCATGTAGGCTTCGTTATCAAAGCAGACATAGATGAAGTTGTGCCCCCGCTCCAGGGCGCCGGACAATGCCTGAAATCCGATGTCGCTGGTCCCGCCATCGCCGCCCATGCCGACCACGGTAATCTGCCCGGCGGCAATCTTGCCCTTCCTCTCAAGAATCCGCACCGCGCACTCTATGCCCGCGGCAACCGCCGCGGTGTTCTCGAACAGGGTGTGAATCCAGGGCACCCGCCAGGAGGTGCCGGGGAAGGGGGAGCTTACAATCTCCATGCAGCCGGTGGCATTGGCGATGATGACATCCTTGCCCAGCGCCTTGCAGACCATGCGCAGCGCCAGCACCTCACCGCATCCGATACAGGCCCGGTGGCCGGGCGCGAAATACTCATCCGGCTCAATCGGCCGGGGAACGTTGCCAAGATCGCTCTGCTCCATCACTCCCTCACTCCGATCATTTCGTAAGTGCTTTCCTGTCCCTGATCCGCCAGGGCGAAACCCCTCTCGATTATCCGCTCAAATTCCTCGGGAAACACATCCCTTCCGCCCAACCCGCCCACGAAACCGAAAACCGCAGGCCTTTCTTTTTCGTCATACAGCGCGGCCTTGACTTCACCGCACACCGGCCCCCCGCTTCCGCCATAGGAAAGGCAGCGGTCAAATACGGCAAGCACTTTCGCACCGCGTACCGCCTGCCGCAGTTCCTCAAAGGGAAACGGCCTCCACAGTCTCATTCTCACCAGCCCGACCTTTTTGCCTTTTTGCCGCAACGCGTCCACCGCGATCTCGGCGGTCTGGCTGAAGCTGCCCATGATCAGCAGCAGCAGCTCGGCATCCTCGGCCCGGTAGGTTTCCACCGGGGTATAGCGCCGTCCGAATCGCTTGCCGAACTCATCCCATACCGCGCAGATGGCGCTTTTCGAGGTCTTCAGCGCCTCTTCCTGGGCCTTGCGCGCCTCGGTGTAAATGGCCGGGCCGGCAAAGGCGCCCATGGTCACCGGCCTGTCCGGGTGCAGGGGAAAGGGATGCTTATAAGGCGGAATAAACGCATCCACCTCGTTCTGCTCCATCAAAAACATCGGCTCAACCACGTGCGACACATGGAAACCGTCAAGGTGCACCATCACCGGGAAGAGCACTTTGGCGTCCTCCGCGATGCGGAATGCGCAGATGGTCTGGTCGAACGCCTCCTGCCCGTCGGTGCAGAAAATCTGGATCCACCCGCAGTCCCGGGTGGCCATGGCATCGGAGTGGTCGCCCCAGACGTTCAGCGGACCGGACAGGGCGCGGTTCACCACCGCCATGACGATGGGCAGCCGGGCGGATGAAGCCACATACAGCACTTCGTGCATCAACTCCAACCCCTGGCCGGCGGTGGCGGTGAAGGTCCGGGCCCCCGTTGCCGATGATCCCAGACAGGCGCTCAGCGCGGAATGCTCCGACTCCACGCACACAAACTCGGCATCCACCTCGCCGTCGGCAACCAGCTCGGAAAAGCGTTCGACAATGTGGGTCTGGGGCGTAATCGGATATGCCGCCACCACCTCAACCCGGGCCAGTTTTGCCGCCTCCGCGACGGCAAAGGAGGCCTCTATGCCTACCCGTTTGCTCATTTCTCTTCCTCTTGCACCATGGTGATAACCGATTTCGGACATACCCGGGCGCATGTTCCGCAACCCTTGCAGTAATACAGATCCGCCTTGTAAAAACCCTCTTCCGTTTCATGGATGCAGGGTTCGGGGCAATTCACGGCGCACAGCCCGCACTTGATACATTTGGCGGTATCGTAGGTCGGCCGCTGCGAGCGCCAGTCTCCGGTTTGATAGGAGCTGGCATTCCCGGGCTCGGTGACAATGCAGCCGATCTCCAGATCCCTCCAGGTAAGCTCATGTTCAGTCTTTGCTGCCACTGCTCACTCCTCTATGACCGTTGCTTCATATGCCCGCCGGCATACCGTGATATTCTTATCGGCAATCCGTCCAAAGCGGTGGCGCAGCGGCTCTATCAGCGAATCCATGTCCACAACGCCCGAGGCCTTCACCAGCGCTCCGATCATGGTGGTATTGGTAATGGGAAGGTTCAGTACTTCGAGGGCAATTTTGGTTGCGTCCACCACCGCTGTCCGGGCGGCAATGGAAAATTCCTTTTTGATCTCGGCTACGGACTTGCGGGTATTGATGATCACCATCCCGTCCTTTTTGAGCCCCGCAAGGGATCCGCCCACCAGAATGAGGGAAGGGTCCAGCACCACCGAAAAATCCGGTTCCCGAATGGCGGTACGAAGCCGAATGGGCCGGTCACTCACCCGGGTGAACGACTGTACCGGCGCACCCCGTCGTTCCGGCCCGAAGCTGGGAAACGACTGCGCATACTTTCCCTCGCTGATGGCGGCATGCGCCACCAGCTCCGCCGAGGTGACGGCGCCCTGGCCGCCTCTTCCATGAAATCGCACTTCAATCATGACACAGAAACCCTTTCGGCACCGTGGTTAAAAAAAACAGATATCTTCAGTCTGTTCTACTAGACAGGCATAAGGACGGTCGCCGGCGCTCACGTCATGCGGAGGGAAAACACTTATACTTGCTGCGGCGCCTTCACCGGACAGACCTGCACACAGGTAAAGCACTCCAGACAAAGATCGATGTTAACATGGCTTCTATCTTTGACCAGGGTTATGGCGGTTGCCGGACACAAATCTATGCAGTCGCCGCACCCCACACACTTGTCCACATCAATCTTAACCATCCTCTGTTCCTCCTTCTGGTTCCGTACAGCAAATGCAGCTTTCTAGCATGAAGCCTGATTTTCTGTCAACTTTTTTTTGCTGCGATAAAGACCGGGCTATAATTGCCTTCTGCCTTCCATCGCCTTCCTCAGGGTCACCACGTCGGTGTACTCGATATCACCGCCCATGGGTATTCCCTGGGCAATCCGGGTCACGGTTATACCGAGGGGGCTTATAAGTTTGGCCAGATAGAGGGCGGTGGCATTGCCATTGGTGGTGGGATTGGTAGCCAGAATCACCTCCTTGAACTGACCTCCCTCAAGCCGCCTGACCAGCTCAGCAATCTTGATGTCATCCGGGGCAACCCCGTCCAGGGGCGATATCACCCCGTGCAGCACATGATAGAGGCCCTTGAATTCACCGCTGTTTTCAAGGGCAATCAGGTCACCCGGTTCCTCCACCACGCAGAGCAGTGACCTGTCCCGATCCCCTCCATCGCAAATCTTGCAGGGATCGGCATCGGTGAGATTGCAGCACTGGGAACAGAGGGTGATTTTTTCTTTGACCGCGAGAATGCTCTCCGCCAGCTCCCGCGCCTCTTCCCGGGTTGAACGAAGTATGTGCAGCGCCAGGCGCGCCGCCGTCTTCTCGCCTATGCCCGGCAGGCGGGCAAGCCGCTGTATCAGCTGGTTGATTGGTTCCGCTACCCTGCTCATCCGGCGGTTTCCTTTACCGGGTTGTTGAAAAAGTAGTTTTCCGCAGGTTGTTCAAAGGCTCAAAGGGGGAGGGCATTGTAGCCACACATCAGATGGGTGTTTCTCAACAGCCTGTTAGTTAGAAGGATAATCCGGGTATGTTCAGCCCGCCGGTGATTTTTTTCATCTCCTCTGAAACCATCTCCTGCGCTTTTCGCAATGCTTCGTTGACCGCCGCAACCACCAGATCCTGAAGCATTTCACGGTCGCCGGCGTCAATCACCTCGGGCTCAATTTTGACGGAGACGATCTCCTGTTTTCCGTTGGCAACCACGGCAATCATCCCTCCGCCCGCGCTCGCTTCAACCGTCCTGCCCGCCAGCTCTTCCTGCTTCCGCTCCATCTGGGTCTGGATCTTCTGAGCCTGTTTCATGATCGATCCTAAGTCCTTCATACGCGTAACTCCCTATGAATACGATGTGATGAAAGATGATGCAGGATGCAAGATACACGATGCACGATACAGGATACAGGATAAAAGAAAAGTCAAAATCCCAAGCACCCTTGCGAAGCGAAATTGAACCGGGGAGGCGAAATCCAAAACAAATCCCAATAACCACATCCATTTCTATCTTCGGTTTGTTTTATGAACACGCATCTCGTATCATGTATCGCACATCACATCATTGCATATCCCGCATCGCTTTTATTTTATTCCTCTCTCCTTCCGACCTCCTCCGGCCTCCCCACTCCCCTTCTCCGCTGCCTTGACCTCCACAATGGTGGCATCGAACAGCGAGAGCGCCTCATCCAGAATAGTATTGTTCCGAGGCGCCCCCACCTCGACCTGCGCCTCGGCGATCACGACATCCGGCACGGGCTCGAGCGGGCGAGGCGCACTATCACTATCCAGGGCGGAAATAACCACCCGCAGGGTCCGTCCGAAGAAAGCCCCGCTCATTTTTTTGAGCTGACCGACTTTCTCCTTGTCCCGGGCGCTTTCCAAAAAAATTGAGTCGGGGGGAAACCCCACTTCGAGCTTTTTTTCATCGAGGCAAACCAGGCGGCCATGATCCAGCAGCGCCGCCAGCAAGGGCTTATCTCTTTTGACCTGGGCCAGGAACCCCTGCCAGGTCCGGGGCTGCTCATCCCCCCCGCCGTTTTGCACCGGAGCGGCGGCCGGGATTACGCTGCGGCGGCGATCCTGATTACTGCCTCCTTCAATGTTCGCTCCGGTTACCTGCGGCGCCCCGTCGGCATCCGCCGCGCCCGCAATCATCCGCTCAAGGTCGGCTAGTCTGGCCAGGGCTTGGTCCAGGGGCAGCAGGCGCTTGATGTAGACCATCTTGAGCAGCAGCATCTCCAGGATGATCTGGGGCATGGAAGACCGGTACAGATCCTCCTCTCCCCTCAGCCATATATCAAACAACCGCTGCAGCGAGTCCAGTTCGATGTCTTGCGTTTGTTCCGCCAGAACGGCGCGCTCATCCGGCGCAAGGTCAAGAAGCCGCGGGGTATCGCCGCTTACCTTCACCATGATCATGTTGCGCAGCTGTTCAAGGAAGGCATGATAGAACTGCCGGACGTCGCTGCCGCGCTGGAACAGGTCCCGCACCACCGACAGGCAGCCCTGCGCATCCTTATTGACCACCGCCTGGGATGCCGCTGTCAGCAGATCTCGGTCCACCATGCCGACAATTTCGCTGATATCCGTGTCGGAAATTTCCTTCCCGGCGTAGGAGATGACCCGGTCCAGGATGCTCTGGGCATCCCTCATGCTCCCCTCGGCATCCCGGGCAATCCAGCGGAGGCCCTTTTCGCTTATGGCAATACCCTCATCGCCGGTTATGCGGCGGAGGTGCTCAACCAGCGCCTCCTGGGAAATCCGGCGCAGATCAAAGCGCTGACAGCGGGAGAGAACCGTGGAGGGAATCTTGTGCGGTTCGGTGGTGGCCAGCATGAAGATAACATGCGCCGGAGGCTCCTCCAGGGTTTTAAGCAGGGCATTAAACGCAGGGCCCGACAACATGTGCACTTCATCGATGATATAGATCTTGAACCTGCCGTGCGCCGGGACATATTTCACGTTTTCCCGCAGCTCCCGCACGTCGTTTACCCCGGTATTGGAAGCGCCGTCGATCTCAAGCACATCCATGGTCAGCCCCCCGGCGATCTCCCTGCACGAGGTGCACAGACCGCAGGGGTTCGGCGTCGGGCCCTGCTCACAATTGAGCGCCTTGGCCATGATGCGGGCGATGGAGGTTTTGCCCACCCCCCGCTGCCCGGCGAATAGAAATGCATGGGCGATCCTGCCGCTGCGTATGGCGTTCTGGAGGGTCTTGACCACGTGCTGCTGTCCGACCACCTGTTCAAAAAGCTGCGGGCGCCATTTGCGGGCAATCACCTGATACGACACGGCATGCAACCTCTTTAAAAAATGATAGCCAGGCTCCCCTGCGGCACACGAAAGGTTTTACTACCGCTGCTTCCTTCCGGACCTGACGGGGTTTGTAAATTTTCGTTGCGCAGGACCCAGCTATCAATAGTTCCCGGTGCTTTGGTAAAAATGCTGGCGGAGAGAGTGGGATTCGAACCCACGGTCCCGCTATTAACGGGACACGCGATTTCCAATCGCGCCCCTTCGGCCTCTCGGGCATCTCTCCCGGGAAAACCGGATGCTGGATACTGGACGCTGGTATAAAATCTGCTTACCTGCTGCTATCCAGCATCCAGTATCACTTACTTTTTATGTACAAAATTGCATTGAGTCTCCGGGCCTCTGAAAAAACATCTGCAAGGCACTGCCGCTCTGGATGGCGGAGAGAGTGGGATTCGAACCCACGAACCCAATTTCTCAGGTTACCGCTTTTCGAGAGCGGCGCCTTCAACCACTCGGCCATCTCTCCCATGAGCACAAGATGCATGATACATGCTACACGATGCATGCTAAGGGATTGGACGCAAACGCTCGCTTTGAATCATTCAATAACAGTTGATCTCCCTGTACATAGGGTCAGGGCTTTGTAGCATCCGTTGTCATACATGGTTACGACAGGACATAGCCTTCCTCATATCCTGTATCCTGCATCCTGCATCCTGCATCCTGTATCCTGTATCCTGTATCCTGCATCACTTCTTATTTTCCAGTCTCTTCCGTCTGAAAAACGCCTGAAGAATTTCCCGGCATTCCCGCTCCAGCACGCCGGCAGCAACGGTAATCCCGGGCAGCACCGCATAAACCGAGCCGCACGCACCGGCTTTCGGATCGACCGCGCCGAAAACCAGCCGGCCAACCCGCGCCTGAAGCAACGCACCGGCGCACATCAGACAAGGTTCAACCGTAACATAAAGCACCGAGTTGGGCAAGCGATAATTGCGTTTTTTCAGGGCGGCCTCTCTGAGAACCAGTATTTCAGCATGGGCAGTGGGATCATTCAATGAAATCGGCATATTGTGGGCCCGCGCCATGACCTCACCTTCAACAACCAGCGCCGCTCCGATCGGGACTTCGCCCTCTCGCAGACCCCGGAAGGCCTCATCCAGGGCCATGTTCATGAATGTTTCATCCGATGGCAGTCCTTTTGTCGTATTTATGATCGCCCTCACTTACAGAATCAACATCCGGCTTGCATCAGCCCGGAGCATAATATTAGTAGTGCGTTTTATATGTGGCGTTCAAAACCCCTTCCCCATGAACACTGATTCTTCCCGACACAAAGGAATTCGTGACGCGAGGGAGCCTTTCATAATTAAAGATGTGCTGGACGCACTACATTAGTTTCAATTTTAGGCAGTGTCAATGTAATTCTGGAAAAAGCCGTGGCCGGAAACATCAGGAGATAATCCATTGATTTACCTTTCGTTTTAACCGACCGCCTGAACGGCGGCGATACCAGCGCCGCATATGGACGGCTCGGATCCTCAACTCAAGATTCCCACCCGTTCTGCCGATACCTTTCCCGGGCCACGTACGAATTATTGCGCAAATCCGGGCATTTTTGTTAGAGCACTTGGAAATCTAATGCATGCGCGCAATATTTTATTGACAAAAAAAACTCTTTTGGATAAACAGAATATCCTTTTGAATCATTTTAAATAATATGGGAGAGAACAGCGTGAATGCTTATAAAAACATAAAAAAAATGCTCATTCAGTCGCGGGAGCAGCTGATCGAGGAAATTGCCAAGAACCGGCATATCGAAGCCCAGGACGTCAAGGCGGAAATCATGGATCTTTACGATTGGGCCGATCATGAAAGAGACCGCCAGCTCTCCCACATTTTAAGTGATCGCGACCGGGAAAAGCTAATTGAAATTGAAGAGGCCCTGCAGCGGATTGAAGACGGAAGCTATGGCATTTGCGAAGAGTGCGGCAAAAAAATTTCGCCCGAGCGGCTGAAAATCATGCCTTTCGCGCTGCTCTGTGTTCCCTGCAAATCAGTTCTGGAAAAAAGGACCGGCGCCTTTAAAAAAATCGAGGAAGAAGCCCCTTACCGGGACCTGTCCAGCATTGAAACGGAAGATCTTGAAGAATAAGAACGTCGGCGTGCGCGAACCCAGGGTTCTGCCCATCGCACTGACTTCATTCCGCCCGTAGTGAGGAAGTCGTGTCGGATTTACCGCGTTTCCGTCCCATCCATCTTTGATCTGCTTATTCCCGGCTTATATCCGGCTGCGTGCCACACGCCTTTTCCCCAGACAGAATTATGTTGAAATACCGGCCGCTTTTGTTTAAGGTATTCCATGCATAACCGCACTTATGCGCCTGCAATCACTCATCCTTTATGAAACAAGTCATCCTCGGTACGGCCGGCCACATTGATCATGGCAAAACCACCCTCATCAAAACCTTGACCGGGGTTGACCTTGACCGGCTGAAGGAGGAAAAGGAACGGGGCATCACCATACAGCTGGGGTTTACCTCGCTGGCACTGCCCGGCGGACAACGGATCGGCATTGTCGACGTTCCCGGACATGAAAAGTTTATCAGAAACATGGTCGCGGGTGTCGGGGGAATAGATTTCGTGCTTTTCGCCATTGCGGCGGATGAAGGGATCATGCCCCAGACCCGGGAGCACCTGGATATCTGCAAAATCCTGCGAACCCGGAGAGGCATCATCGCACTCACCAAGACCGATCTGGTGGACGAGGAATGGCTGGAGCTGGTACAGGAAGAAATACGAACATTCAGCCGGGGAAGCTTCTTGGAACATGCCCCGATCATCCCGGTCTCGTCGGTGACGGGTGAAGGCATTCCTGCTCTTCTCGCGGCCATGGACCGGATCGTCCGCGAGGTTGAAGACAAGCCCGCGGCGGGCATCCTCCGGCTCCCCATTGACCGCGTCTTCACCATGAAGGGGTTCGGGACGGTCATAACCGGTACGCTCCTCTCCGGATCGGTTGCGGTGGGAGACAGCGTGGAGATACTCCCCGGCGGCTACGAGGCCAAGGTTCGCGGCATTCAGGTGCACAACCAGCAGGTGCCGCGGGCGACCGCCGGATTGCGAACGGCCATCAACCTGCAGGGCGTTGAAAAGGAATCGGTTGCCAAAGGGGGCATGCTTATCCATCCCCGCACCCTGGCGCCCACGGCGCGGATTGACGTGCGCCTGGAACATCTCCCCTCTTCCGCCAAACCGCTTAAAAACCGTGCAATCGCACGCTTCCACAGCGGAACCAGTGAGGTGCTCTGCAGAATAATTCTGCTGGATCAGGATGAGCTGGCGCCGGGCGCCGGGTCGCTTGCCCAGATCATTCTCGAGGAACCGGTGGTCGTCCTTCCCCACGACCGCTTCGTCATGCGGAGCTATTCGCCGGTTTACACCATCGGAGGAGGCGAAATACTCGACGCCCATCCCCACAAGCACAAGCGGCTGGCGGAGGAAACAGTGGCGCCGCTGGACGCCATGCAACACAGCTCTGTTCAGGAGCAAACCCTGCTGTTCATTGCCGACGCGGGCTTTGCCGGGCTTGACCTGCGCCGGCTCACTACCCGCACCGGCAAGGATCCCGCCCAGCTTACCGGCATCCTGGGAGCGCTCATCGGGGAGAAAAAGCTGGTGCTGATTGACCGGGAGTCCTCCAAGGTGCTTTCCGCCGGGCATTATGAAATGCTGCAATCACTCATGCTGGATGAGGTCAATGACTACCACAAAAAATTCCCCCTCAAAACGGGGATGCTCAAGGAGGAGCTGAAAAGCAAGCTGCCGCAGCTGGTGGACGCGCGGCTCTTTCAGCATCTGCTGAACGATCTGCTCAGCGCGGGACGGCTCATCGTGGACAAGGATACGCTGTGGCTGCAGGAGCACAAACCGCAGCTGAAAGATTCCCAGAAGGAGCTGAAAGACAAGATCGCCGCACTGTATCGCAGGAACAGCCTGACGCCGCCCACCATAAAGGAGCTGGTTGACCAGATGGGCGGCTCCGAACGGGAAACACAGGCAATTGTTGCCCTGCTCACCGCCGACGGTCAACTGGTCAAGGTGAAGGAAAATCTCTGGTTTCACCGCGAGGCGATCGAGGAGCTTACCAGGACCCTGGTGGAGACCATCAAAAAGACCGGCGAGATCACGCCCACCCAGTTTAAGGATCTCATTCAGGCCTCACGCAAATTTGCCATACCCCTGCTGGAATATTTTGATCAGTCAAAAATCACCATACGGGTGGGAGACAAGCGGGTGCTGCGGGATAAGAAGGGGTAAAGGCGATGTGGGATAGTCGTGCGATGCTTTGTAATGCGGGATCTCCGGTTGATGCATGATACAGGATGCACGATGCAGGTGGAGACACCTCCTAACCCGCAGCACCAAGCCCATATAAATGGAGGGGCGACCGGTCGCCCTTACAAATCAAACGCTATTTCCATCTTACCCTCCCACGCACCACCTCTCCTACCGCCTATCCTATATCACAGATCATTCATTGCAGATCGCACATCTCACCTCGCCTCTAAGACCTCTCTCGCTTCCTCAATATCCTTCCTGATCTGCGTCACCAGCTCCTCCGGTGAATCGAATTTTTTCTCATCCCTCAGCTTCTCAATAAAGATCAGCTCAATCTGTCTGCCATAAAGCTCCCCTGCGAAATCCAGAATATGAACTTCCAGCGAAAATCCCTTGCCGGGAAAGGTGGGATTGCGGCCTATGTTCAAAACCCCTTTTGCATAGTGTTCATCAACCAGCACCTTTACGGCAAAAATACCGCTTCTGGGATAGAGTTTCTTCTCCGGTTCCAGGTTCGCGGTTGGGATGCCGAGCTTTCTGCCGATGGCATGCCCCTCGATTACCCTGCCTTTCAGGGTGTACGGCCTGCCCAGAAAGCGGGTAGTTTCTTTTACCCTGCCCTCTAAAATGATGTTTCTGATCATGGTGCTCCGAACTTCGACCCCGTCAACCTCCACATTATCCAATACCGTTACCTTAAGCCCGCACTGCCCGCCAAGGCGCTTGAGAAGATCGGTAGTCCCCTTCCTGTCTTTTCCGAAACGGTAATCCGGGCCGATAAATACCTCTTTCGCCTGAATTGCGCCGCACAGGATGTCACCGACAAATTCCTCCATGGTAAGCCGGGCAAAGGCCTCGGTGAAATGCTCCCGCACCAGCACACCAATTCCAACCCACTCAATCACCTGCTGTTTTTCCTCTGGAGTGGAAATGAGCGGAAAAGGTCGGTGGGGCTGAAGCACCTTCAGGGGATGGGGCTCAAAGGTGTACACAACGGAAACACCGTCGATGGCGCGCGCCCGGTCGATAACCCGGGCAAAAAGCGCCTGGTGGCCCACATGCACCCCGTCAAAATTCCCGATGGTCACCACCGGGTTCTTTAGTTTTTCTGTTATTTGGGAGGCACCTTCAAATATTTTCATAGAAGAGGAGTAGATATGCGATGTGTGATGTGGGATGGACGACAACGTGATGCACGATCCATGATACAGGATGCATGTTCATGAAACAAACCGAAGCCAGAAAGTGGATTTGGTCATTGGGATTTGTTTTGGATTTCGCCTGCCCGGTTCAATTTTGCTTCACAAGGGTGCTTTGGATTTTGACTTTTCTTTTATCCTGCATCGTGTATCCTGCATCCTGCATTCTCTTCCATTGCCTCTTACATTATCATCAACTTCGCCTGCGCCTCGGCCACAACCGCGCCATCAGCCCGTCCGGCAACCGCCCTGGCATAGATCAGCTTCTTGCTCAGCTTGGCAACCTCGGCTTTAACCTGCAGCGGCTCACCGGTTCGCGCAACATCCTTGAAGCGCACATCAAGCGCGGCGGTCAGTGCGTAATATCCAAGAAGCTGCGCCAGCTTGGCCATGGCCTCATCCATAAGGGTTGCAATGATACCGCCGTGCACCACCCCCTGCCAGCCCTGGTGCTCATCCTGCGGAACAAAGGTGGTCTCCACGCACTTGTTCTGCCGGTTCAATGAAAATTCCAGATGAAGCCCCTTATCGTTGTTCCGCCCACAGGCAAAGCACATGCCGTCGTCTTCCAGGCTTTTCAGTTCATCCATATTAGAGCGTTAAGTGATCTGCGATATGTGATGTGGGATATGGGATCTGCATGGATATGATGCAGGATACAGGATGCATGATAATGAAACAAATAGAAAAACCACGGAGCGTTTAATCATTTGAATTTCGGTCATTTGAATTTATCTCGGATTTCGTGCTTGGGGTGTAGTACTTGACGACACCTTTTACCCTGCATTTGTTCATCGTGCATCCTGTATCCTGCATCATGTATCGCCCATTTTTTACCGTTGACAAACCGGTGCATCTGGTATATCAAGGAAAACGCTTTCCTCATATAGCATCCCTGCCGGTCTTTTGCAAGTGCCGAAGTGGTGGAATTGGCAGACACGCTAGGTTCAGGGTCTAGTGGGAGCAGTCCCATGGGGGTTCGAGTCCCCCCTTCGGCACCATCTTCATAACCAGCGCAATAAAATACCCCTCCAGCACCGGCTACTGAAGGGGTATGGGTAAGTCGAAAATGGGGGAAGCCCTCGGTGGACTCCATCACCTCGCAATTATCTGCAGAACTTCATCTATCATCTCTTTCACCTGTGCCTTGACGACGAAGGGGACGTAGGTGAAAAGGTACATATCTAATTTACCGGAAAACCGGGAACATAATGCAAAGGCTGCATAGCTGGATAAGGAAGGCTCAACGCACCCGCCACGCAAGTTGTCTCTTTACCTAAGCCCCCTTTGCTCAGAAGTGGCAAGAGGAAGAACAGGAAGGGTTTGCTATATTTTTTCTTACTGAACCAAGGCATCATCACAATAACTCCTGCGCGGCGGGGAACGTTTTTCTCAAAGCGCTGCACTTGCTTATTGGCTCAGGCCATTGTTTCCGGCAGCGCTTCCAATTTCACTCCTTTCATTCTGGTCTACTTCACATTCTTCCTTATCACATGTTTTGCTAGGAGCCGCTTATACGACTTCAAAAGCTCCTCCCGCGGCGCGTGCGGATCAGTAAAAAGATTGTTTTTCTCGCCCGGGTCGCTTGCCATGTCAAACAGCATCATCTCATCCGTAGAAACATTTTCAATAAGCTTCCATTTCCCCATTCTCATGCCCCGCTGGTACTGATTGACGTAATGAGTACAGAACGGGATCGGTTCTTCTCCATTCTTCTGAAAAATATCACTGCCCAGCATAGCGGCGGGCACATCCAGCCCGCATGCGGCTAAAATGGTAGGAGGCATATCCATGCCGCTGACCACCGCATCCTTCGACTGAGGCGCAAGATGATCCTTCCAGTAGAAGATGAGCGGGATGCGAATAGAGGAGTCGTACAGTTGAAAGCCATGTTTGAACAGGCCGTTATCCAGGAACTCCTCTCCATGGTCCGAGGTAATGATAATCAGGCTGTCATCAAGAATCTTCATGGCCCGCAATTTATCAATCAGCTTTTCTATGTGGGCGTCCACATAACGGATTTCGCCGTCATATTGTGACACCATGTAATCCAGATCATTCTGAGACAACGTCCCGGGAGTTGGTAAGCCGGAATAGTCGGGTTCTGCTTTCAAACGCACTCTCAGCTCATCCTCGCCTGAAAGCTCATGTATGGACGGGGCCGTGCGCGGAAGCTCTCCCGAAAAAAAACCGTAGTCAACCGGCGAGCGGTATGGATCATGGGGATCAAGATAGTAAATAAAAAAGAAGTTTTTGCCCTTCCGGTCCAGTTTGGTGGTAAGAAAGTCAGACACCGTCCCGGTAACCAGTTCGGTGGTATTCGGTATGCCCCAGGATTTGCTGCCGACGAATTTAACATGGTTAAACCCGTCCTGAAAATAATCCTGGTAGGCCTTGAGCCATGGATTGGAAATGACGGCAAGCGTCCGGTAGCCCGCCCGCTTGAGGTATTTCTGAACCGACCCCGCGCTGATGAATTTAATCTCGGCGGGAGTATGGACGTGAACGTTATTGGTCAGGGCAGTCGAACAGTTAAAAAAGCTGAATACGCTTTCCAGGGTATTGCTCGACGTTGCATAGGCATTGGTAAATACAACGCCTTCCCGCGCCAGGCGGTCAATCGTCGGCGAGGTGGGCACGCTATAGCCATAGCATCCCAAATGGTCAGGCCGCAGCGTGCCGATAACGATGAAAAACACGTGCTTCGGAACATCAGTTTGCTTCTGACATGCCGGACAGAGAGCAATCACTATGATGAAAAAAAACCCGTATCTGTTCAAGCGTTTCATGTCCAATGCTCCCGACCGTGCCTGCTGTCGCGGTTTCAGAAAGCGATTAAACCACAAATCGCCTGTAAGATCAAGCCATTCCCTCCTACGGGATTTGCCCGCTTGACATTCGTTTACCAAATGGGTAGTGTTTTGTCTCGCAATTCCATTATATGTCGTGTCATTCTGATGCACAGGCCGAAGAATCTCATCTTTTCGTACGAGCAAAAATGAGATCCTTCGTTTCACTCAGGATGACGGATTATGCATCCTGGCTGTAGCAGGCATGGGCGTATGGCAATACGCCCCTACAAGTGTCATTCTTCTGAGGTAATAGCCAAAGAATCGCGTTGCTTCGCTCAGGATAAACTCCGCAAAGAAGCAAACGAGATTGCCGCGTCGATTGAAATCCTCGCAACGACGATCTCTTGTATGCTGATTGCCAGAAACGCGGCATTCTTGAAACTCAACATACAACAAAGATACCGATTACTCTATGAAACCCATCAAGGCACTGTCGCTCTATTCCGGCGGACTTGACAGCATCCTGGCCTGCCGGGTGATCATGGAGCAGGGAATCACGGTGAAGGCCCTGCGCTTCATCACCCCCTTTACCGGCTATAAAATGAAAGGCCGCGAGGAGGCGGTGCATGAGCACGCCCGCAGGACCTACGGCATTGATCTCGAAGTCATTGATGTCGGACGCGAGTATACCGAGGTGGTTGCGCGCCCCCGCCATGGATACGGCAAGCATTTCAACCCCTGCGTCGACTGCAAGATATTTTTCATCTCCCGGGCCAGGGAACTGATGGAAGCGGAGGGGGCGTCGTTCCTCATCTCCGGCGAGGTAATCGGCCAGCGGCCCATGTCGCAACGGCGCGACACCCTGCACATCATTGCGCACGATTCCGGAACCGAGGGCATTCTCCTGCGGCCGCTGTGCGCGCAGCATCTGCGGCCGACCATTCCCGAGCAAGAGGGTTTGGTAGACCGGGCCAGGCTTCTTGCTTTCGCGGGGCGCGGCCGTAAAGACCAGATGGCGCTCGCCGCCCGATACGGAATCAAAGACTATCCTCCGCCGGCAGGTGGCTGTCTGCTGGCCGATCCCAATATTGCCGCCCGGCTGCGCTGGATGTTTGACAACCTGAACGACCGTTCGTTTGAAGGGATGCTTTTGACCACACTGGGCAGGCACTTCGCCCTGGCGGAAAAAACCCTTCTGGTGGTGGGACGGGATGAACGGGAAAACGGCCGGATCGCCCAACTGGGCGCGGAAGATGATTGTGAGCTGGAACTGGTCAGTCTTCCCGGACCATTAAGCCTCCTGCGGGGGCCCGCACGGCCGGAGAGCATACGGATTGCCGCAGCCATAACCGCCTTTTGCAGCAAGGCGCGCAATGAAAAGCAGGTTGAGGTCACATACAGAAAAGCGGGGAACACCCACGGTGAGGTAATCAATGTGGTTCCTCTCCCCGAAGAAGCGCTGGCAGCTTACCGGATTGCTTAATCGGCAATAAGTGAGCGAAGGCACTCGTCGCTCAGGATGCTCTGCTTGCTGAACCTGTTTTTTAAACGGTAGGTGAGAAGATAGGCAAGGGGCTTGACCGGGTTGGTAAGCTGGTCGAACAGGAGGTGCTGGGTGTAGCCGATTACCGCTGCCACCACAAGGAGGTTATAGTCTGAGACGACCATCGTGAACGCCAGCGGCACGAAATACTCATAGCCATGCAACAGGATATAGAGCCGGTCGTATTCCAGTCCATAGCTGTATTGAAAGAATTGTTTCAAATTGAAATTAATCCCCCGATCCCTTACGTAATCAACACAGTGATCCACATCGACCAGAATACCGGAAAAAAAGCACACCAGCGCGCCGGCGAATGATTTAAACACCATATAGAAGGCAATGCCGAATCCTAGCGAAACCAGGGTATGATGCTGAAGTTTGATGGCTTCCTCCCTGCACCTGTCATGCTGATGCGCCGGCCGAAGAATCTATTAGCGATCTTTAAAGAGATGAATTCCCGGGAGCGGGCGGCGGATTCACCTCATCCTGTGCCCCGCCTTCTTTTGATTTTTGCATCATTTTTTGCAGCAGGCTCTCCAGCGCTTTCTTTTTATCCTGCCGCTCATCGCCGGCGGGTCCTTCCTTTTTAAGCAGAATATCCGCCAGCATTTCGGTTATATTTTTAATCGTGGCAGAGGACGGCAGAACCACCAGGTCGCCGCCGGGTGGGCTTTTTATTGCCAGGCTGAGTTGTGTCCATCCCCGCTCATCCTTAAAGTATTTGGTCAGCACATCACCGGCTATTTGTTCGGAAAACTGGGGGGCAAGCCGCATATCCAGGGCTAGATCCAGGGACGAGTCCAGCCCGATGGTCCCGGCGGGATACAGCTCCACCTCTTTTCCCCTCAGGCTGCTCTCCAGTTGCACCGCCTCGTCGCCTATGGTAAATGTCCCGCGGGACTCATCGAAGGACAGGCTTTTCAGGGCATCTATCTTGATAAAGTTAGCAATGGATTCAAGCGATTTCAAGTTGGATATTTTACCGTCCCTGACCACAAAATTACCTTCCCCGGTAAGATCCTTTTTAAAGAGGTCGGCCGTCTCCCCCCTCCCCTGCACACTGAGAGCAAGGTCGGCAACGCCGCTTATCTCTTCCATTCGCTCCGGAGCGACAGATTTCAGGATTGGGGCGAGCTGAATACGGGTTCCGGTCATCCGGCAGGTACAATCCAGCCCATCACCTACCGTTCCAATGCTGCCCGAGGCGGAGAAGGTCCCGTCTCCCATATCGCCGCGCAATGATTCCAGGATCAGCTTTTTTCCGGAGAGCCGGCTGAACGCCTGGAGGTCGGAAAAAACAAGTCCGCGATAGGTGAAACGGTCAATCTTCACATCGGCATCGACTTTTGAAGGCGCACAACCGGCCTGGTCATCCCCTCTCCTCTTCCTCCCGCCTTCCTCCCTATCTTCTTTCAAGGACCGCACCAGCTTGCTTAATTCGGTCACACAGCCGATTACCTCTTCCGCATCAATAGATGGAGCGCTTATCCGGAGTTGCGCGGCAGGAGAACCGCGAAGGCAGTTCTTAATATCCCCGGTTACCGTCAGCAAAGAATTTCCCGTTTGGGCGGTCAGTTGCTTTATCATCACGTCCTTATGTTTCATCTCCGCATCGCCATCCACCTGGAGCTTCCAGCGGGGGGGCAGATCAGACTTCAGGGCCAGCTTATCCAAGAACAAAGAACCATTCACCTCCAGATTTTCCGGCTTTTGCAGGTCGCCCCTAACCGCGAAACGCGCCTTGATCGATCCTGAGGTCGATAGGTTTTTTATCGCCGGCAGCCGGTCCGGCGGCAGGGCGTTGAAAATCAGGGCTGCGGCAAGCTGATCCGATTCCGCCGTGATGTCACAGCGCGGGGCGGTTTTGCAGGCCTCGACCCTTCCCCGGAGCCCCGCCGCAAGCCCGCCGCAGGTTATCTTGCATTTCTCCATACTCAGGACATCTTCATCCGCCCGGTACGACAGGTCGTGCTCAATGCTGATTTCATCCCTTGTGAGCATGAGCGCAAGGGCAGCGGGACCGCCCGCATCGGCGGCATCCCCCGTCGCCAGGTCAACCCCGGTCAAGCGCAGCACGCCCCGGGATGACACATCAAGCGCGCGATTAATCCCCACCGTCAGGTCCAGCGAACAGCAACCCTTGCTCATGACGAAGGGAAGCGAGGGAAGATAGGGGAGGACGCCGGAAATGTCATAGGGGGTTAGTTTTACCTCCGAGGTCACCGCCTTGCGCACCGGATCAATCACCGCCTTGAGCCTGAGGACGGACGGCGCGCTGGAAACAATTTCCGCGGTCAGGTTTAAATCAAAGGGAGAGATGGGGGAGAGATCGGAGAAGCCGCCGTTAATATCCTTTACCGTGGTTTCCAGCGGCTGCGGCGAGCGTATGTAGCGGTCGGTGAAGACAAGGGTGCCGTCCTGAAATGCCAGGCTGCGAATATTGAGGCTCAGCGCCGGTTGCGACCCGGCGCCGGGATTGTCGACAGCGCCGGAATTTTTTCGGTCCGGGCGCGGTTCGGGGGCTGCGGCAAAATTAAATTGCCCGGATTCATTGCGCACCAGGCTGAAAGTCGGCTCCCGCAGGGTAATCTGCTCTATGATTATTTTTTTTGAAAGAAGCGGCAGAAGCCGGCAATGGAGGAGCACCTCGCGGGCCCTGACCAGGAGTCCGTGCTCGCGCGGCCGACCGTCGCCGATGGAAATGTCCTTCAGGGTGATGACGCCGGCCGATCCGACGCTCATTTCCCGGCAGGAAATGGTCTGCTGCACAATATCCTCCAGCCGGGGGATAATCATCCCCTTGACCGTTTCCGGCAGCACCACCGATTTCACCAGGAAATAGGCGCACACGATCACCACACATATAATACCGAGAACCGCCGCTGCCGCCTTTCGCCATGATTTCATGCGGGCATTTCCTCAAAGGGATTGATGGGTAGTGCGAATGAAGCGCGTCATTCCTGCATTTCGCACGATGCTATATTAAATAGCACAGTGATTCATTGAAAGCAATTCGTTAATGAGGAGTGCTTCGCGTGTGGGGAGGGAGGCGGGAGGGGAAAGAAGAGCAGAAGTCAGAAGTCAGAAGTTAGAAGTTAGAATGTGCACCTCAAACATCGAACGTTCAGCATCCACCATCGAACGATGGAGGGCCATGCTCTGTCATGGCCTTATATTATGAGTGGAGTCAACGGAGCGCGTCCCTCCGGTTATTAGTCCATCCTGCACCTATTAGATGCGGGTGTACGCCATACGCCTCTACAACTGTAGATGTGAGAGCGCTCTATTCCGGACAGAGCTTCGCAGAAATGAGGGGTCAGGTCTCAATATTCAACAATTTAGATACTGCGCGGAACGCAATGTTTAATATTGAGACCTGACCCCTTTGGTTGGCCTTTATCCGGGCATGCATAATTCATCATTCGTCATTCATAATTGCTTCTCCCCTGCTCCCTGCTCCCTCCTCCCTTAACCTCCTCACCACCCTCATGTTCCTGCGATCATCCTTCTCATCCGCACGCGGTGTTTCCATGATGCCGGGAAGGTGTGTGAGCAGAGGGTGGTTGATAATATTTCTGAATCCCTCCGGGCCGATATGACCCTTGCCGATGTGCCAGTGCCGGTCGACATGAGAACCCAGGGGTGTTTTTGAATCGTTGAGATGGAGGAGATGCAGATGTTCCAATCCAATCAGAGAATCAAACTCGGCGAGCGTCTTATCCAGTCCCCTGCGTGTCGAAACATCATACCCCGCCTGGAAGGCATGCGCAACGTCCAGGCAAACGCCCGCCCTGGAGCGGTCATCGATTGCGGCAAGGATGTCTGCGAGCTGCGCAAAGTTCGCTCCCAGCTCCGTTCCCTGCCCCGCGGTATTTTCGAGCAATATAATGACCCGGTTGGACTCCTTTTTTAAAGACCGGTTAACCGCGGCGGCCACCCGCGCCATGGCCCTGCCCTCGCTCAGTCCAAGACGCTTGCCCACGTGGACCACCAGAAAGGGTATGCCGAGAACATCGGCCCTGGCCAGGTCAGCACAGAGGGAATCAACCGATTTTGCATAGAGATCTTTGTCGGGAGAAGCAAGATTGGGAAGATAAGGAAGATGCAGGAAACAGGGAGAGATATCCGACTTTCGAAGATTCGTTTTAAACCTTTCCACCTCCGCATCGGGAATTATTTTGTAATACCAGCCCCGGGGATTGCGGGAAAAAAGCTGGATGGTTTCACAGCGCATTTTCCGTGCCTTCTCGATGACGGCGGAAATGCCCTGGGCTATCGAAATGTGAAATCCGAACCGCATGGAGCCCCTTTATTTCCCCGGTTCATGGCCTGTTGCCTCTTCCAGGGGACGAGGCTTGAAGGAACCTTCCTCGCGCAAAAGCCGCTCCGCTTTCGCCAGGTCAAACTCACCATCGAGGTATCGATTGATGAAATTCCCCAGGTGATATGTTTCAAATTTTGTATCAACTTCTACAGACCGATTTTGAAACGGCAGCTTGATAAACAGGGGTACATGGCGCATTTTTAGAGACCACAACCGCCACTCGTTCGGATCATAGCCCGGATCAAAGCGCCAGCCGTGGTCAGTGGTAAAAATAATAAGTGATTCTTCAAATTTGTTCGCCCCGCGCAATGTTGCAACAATCTCCCCGATCATTTTATCTGTAAAAGCCAAATTATCGTAATAGCCCGGCAGATCATTGTCTTCATACACCGTAAAAAAGTCTTTGTGTCCTCCTTCGCCGTTAAAAATATAAGGCAGGTGGGGTATCATGTAATGAAATATCGCCAGTGTAGGATGCTTCTGCTCTGTAACTGTCTTGGCGAACAGATTGTGGGTCGCATCAATACTAACCACCCGGTATTTATTAAAGAAGTACTGGGCTACTAATTTTCTTTCGTGATGGAAGAGCGGCGCGGGGAGCAGCAGTGCGGCAGTTAGCAGATGATATTTTGCCACCCCCCAAAAATCGTCGCCGAAGCATTTATATTCATGAATCGAGCGGCAAAAATCCACGGCGCCTCCGAGCAACTCACCATAAGGCATGGCGGATCCTATCATGGCGGTAAAGAACCCCAGTTCCCTTGCGCGACGGAAGATGTTTTCCGCCTGATCCAGCGGGTGACACTCCAATCCCTCAAACCCGAGATCTGCTCCCCGGATGACAAAGCGGAGGCTGGTTTGGTAAAGGATGGAAGGTACTGCGGTAGCGGTATTAGATGACGGAGCCGCCGCATTGTGAAATATCATGGCCTGATCAGCAAATCGTTGCAAGTTGGGAAAGGATTGAATCAACCGTCTGTCTTGAAAAGATCTCTGGTATGACCACTCGTCGAAAATAAAGAGATAGACATTCCTCCTGACACCGCTTTTGAAAGGATTTTCGGCTGATGCTGTCGGCATTGCTCCGATATCTGGGGTTAACGACGGATATCCCAGGGCATTCAATGTAAAAACTGGAAAAAGCGGTGAGACAATAAAGCAGAGTGCCATGCAGATGGTTATGATCCTGCGTCTATGCTTCAAACACAACCAGACCATACCGCCACCCATGAAAATCCACGCAAATATTCCCAAGGCAATAATGTATCCGGCAGGCCGTATTTTTGAGAGTTTTACCATACAGGATATATTGGCAACCGCAGCTATACCTGTCAGTACGATAAAAAAGATTTCGCAGATTTTTTTTGTGGCAGCAGTGCCCGCAAGGTAAAAAAGCACGTAACAGAGAAAAAAAATAAAACCCGCCGCAACAACGCAAAACAAAAGGGAGAACAGATCGGCACGAACCCAGTAAAAGAAAAAGCGATTGGCCGCATCAGTGTATCGGCTCAGATATGGGGCAAAGAGGCAAAAAGAGAGGCTGCAAGCAAGCCAGAAACGGCTGAGATAATGGCCCAGAAGCATGGTGTTCCCCAGGTAGCGGTTATTTCTTTTTAAAGGTAAAGAGAGACCGGGTGCCGCTAAGGTCACACTGATCAATGAGATCAAATTGTTTGGTGAATGTAGCGAGGAAAGCGTCACGGCTGACATTGGCGTATATATCTTCACGGAGAGCCAGGAGCGACTGGAACATCTCGTCCTCCCGATCGATGAACTCAACCACGACATAAGCGTCGGTCAGGTCGTAGAACAACTCGCAGATGGCACCGAGGGGAATGCGCGAGGTGATCAGCAGGTGGTGGATGAGCGCCAGGGCAAAGACGGCCTCGCCCTTCACACGATCCAGAAAACGTTTCCGCTCAAGGTTGCGAAAGCCCACTGCCGGAGTGGGGTTGGCAATGTCAACCCAGAGGGGCAGCACGTCGGCCTGCTCATTCCGGGCATGTTGGTAGAGAAGGTCAATGCTGTCATAATCCGAATCAATCGCAACCACCCGCGCTCCTGATTGGGAAGCCAGGAGGCTGTATCGCCCGGTGTTGCAGCCAAGGTCAAGAACGGTGCGCGGGGCATGCCGTGTCAGAAATGCTTGTACGTAGCGGACTTTTTCGGCTTCGGCCTCAGGCGTATAGGTGTGCGTAGTGATATAATCGCTCCACCGGCTTTCGGTTTTGCGTGCACGCGCCAGCTTTCTGATCTTCCTTGCCAGTCGATTGAGATTGATTGTCTGTGCGTCCGCGCCTGCTTCTTCCTGCGCCAGTTTCTGCTTAAGCGGGGCAATGTTACCGGCAGCGGATTTCTGAAAATACGACTGGAGAAACACATCCATGAACAGCGCCGGTTTCAGCGCGGCCCATCGGCCGAACATGCGATAGACGTCTTCAACCGGCAGGCCGTTGATGTTGTCGAGGAAATATCCCCGGGTGCTGAGGTTCAGGTACCGCTTGAGCAGGAGGGGGAACAGGTGCATCTGGCAGAACTGGCCATAGGCAATCCACACATCTCTCCGCCGCGGTTTTTCAATGGAGAGGATATCAATAAATACCGGCCGTCCGTTGAGAAACTGGACATTGAAAGCGGAGGCGTCCTTGAGCGAGTAGCCCCGTTCGATGAGATACAGCTGCAGCGTGAGCTGAAGCTGCGCTGCATCGGCCAGCATGGAGAAGGACCACTCGTAGGGATAGGTGATGACCGGAACCGTTTCATGGCGCAAAAAGTGTTGTGCAGCGGGAAGTTGTGACCGGAGGGTTGGGAAAAGCGGATCCGATGGCGGGATTGTCCGGGTGGCGATCAGATAGCCCCGGCGGCAGAGGTCGCCCAAGATGCCTTCTTTTTCAAGCTCCCGAACCAGCGCGAAGGAGGTCTCATCAAGCGCCCGGTAGGTGCGGTCATCGAAAAAAAACACATGGCCGGAAGGGTCGCGGAAGGAACCATGATCCAGTCGGACGCCGGATTCTTTCATTTCAACTTTCGAGAAAACTTGTCACGCAGGGAGCGAAAAATGGTTCCGACAAATTTTCGGAAATAAATTGCCGCGCCGATGACCGAGGCAAACAAAAATTGCAACAGGATGCTGCCGCTCCCCGGATCAATGTAGGCAAAAACGAAGAGTTGATTGGCGCAGCTTTTATGAATAAAATATGACAGCATGGGCCACCTTATTCGGTAGGGCAAGAGTTATGGGACTCCCTGAAACAAAGCATACCTCTTTTGTATCGGCAGACCGACCGCAAAGCAGCAGCACGGATTTCAAGTCGTTACCGCAGCCTCATTTATAAATAGGCACGCAGGTCATGTCAAGCCGAATTATATCTCCCGGACGCGCAAAGACCTTATTTAATTGATTTTTTGTTAAACATAATTTACGATAGTGCCGATTATTTTTCAGACAGAAAGCACCGGAACATTCTATTTAACAGGGAACAGGAGGAAGGAACATGAGGGCGGATATAAGAACGGCAGCGTCTCGCAGGGCTGTAACCATCGCGCTAACCGGACTGGCACTCTTACTCTGCCTTTTCGCGTGCTCGAGAAAACTTGAAACCCGCTACGATAACGGCCAGATAAAAGAAAAGTATGATGTAAAAAAGGACGCCGCCGGCAACTTCATCAAGAACGGAAGCTATGCCTGCTGGTATGAAAACGGCAAGCAAAAACAGCAGGGGAATTTTAAAGACGACCGGCAGGACGGAAAGCACACCTTCTGGTATGAAAACGGGCAGAAGGAATCGGAAGGAACATTCAAGGACGATAAGAAGTACGGATTATGGACCGAATGGCACGACAACGGCAAGAAAAAATCCGAAGGGGCATATGAGGATAATAAGAAGACCGGCACCTGGACCGACTGGTACGACAACGGGCAGATAAAAGGCGAAACGGAGTACAGGGACAATCAGCGGACCGGGAAAAGTACGAGCTGGTACGAAAACGGCAGCAAAAAAAATGAGGGCGTTTTCGAGAACAACCAGCGGGTGGGTAAGTGGGTGGTGTGGTACGATAACGGCAACAAGAATTTTGAGGGTGAGTTTACAAACGGGCAAGAAGATGGCCTTTGGACCTACTGGTACCAGAATGGAACTAAGGCGTCTGAGGGAGAATACCGGGACGGAAAAAAGACCGGCACACACACCACCTGGTATGACAACGGGCAAAAGAAATCAGAGGGAGAATACCGGGACGGCGAGAAGGTCGGAGAATGGCTTGCCTGGGACCAGCAGGGAACGCCGCAACAGTCGAAATAATCCCCGGCGGTGGCGAAACCATGAAGCTGTCAATCATCATTCCCGCCTATAACGAGGAAGAGGCAATCGCGGCCATAATCGGCCGCTGCCTCGCGGAGCGTGAAAATATGGTGCGGGAAACGCCGGTTACCGATGTTGAGGTCATCGTGGTTGACGACGGCAGCCATGACCGGACTGCCGAGATTGCCGGTCAATTTTCCGACATTACCCTGGTCTCCTACGAAAAAAACCGCGGGTATGGTGCGGCCATCAAAACCGGATTCGAAAAGGCAACCGGATCACTTGTTGCCTTTCTCGATGCCGACGGCACCTGTGATCCCCATTACTTCATCGACATGTGCAGAAAGCTGGTAGAGGAGGAAGCGGATATTGTCATCGGATCGCGCATGACTCCCGAAAGTAAGATGCCTGCCATCAGAAAAGTGGGAAACCGCTTCTACGCCGCCATGATCAATTTTTTGGGAAACACTGCCATAACCGACTCCGCCAGCGGCATGCGGGTAATCAGAAAAAGCTCCCTTAAAAAGCTCTATCCTCTGCCTGATGGCCTGCACTTTACGCCGGCAATGAGCTGCAGGGCGGTCATGGATCAAAACCTGACCATCGCTGAAATTCCCATGAGGTATGAAGAAAGAGTTGGCAGATCAAAACTCGGGGTGCTTCAGGACGGCATGCGCTTTTTAAAGACCATTATCGATATCGCCCTAACCTATAAACCCTTCAAGTTTTTCGGGATGGCGGGAATTATCACCTTTCTTACCGGATTTTTCTATGGGCTCTACCCTCTCTTTTACTATCTCAAGTTCCGGCTGGTCCCCGATTATATGATCTACCGGCTGGTGACAGTCATGGTTCTTATTGTAACCAGCATCGGTATCTTCACGGTGGGCATCATCTCCGATGAAGCCATTCAGCTCATATACCGGCGCACCAGCCGGATCAGAGGATTTAAAGCCATGGTGTACCAGGTGCTCTCCCAGCGCAATCTCATCATTTTCGGCGTGGTGGTCGCGCTGATGGGCATCGCGATCAACTACAAGACCATCTGGGAGTACTTCACCACCGGCAGGATTGATCTCCCCTGGGTGTATGTCATCACCGGCGCCTTCCTGGTGATGGTCGGGCTGCAGGCGGTGGCGCTGGGCATTGTGCGCAGAATTTTTACCCTGCTCCGGCGCGCGGAAGCAGAAAGATCAACCGATGATATCCGCGGCTGATTTCCCGCCCCCTCCCGATGTCCAGAACGTAATTGCCCCCCGGCTCCCATAACCCTTTATTGCGTGCCGCACCCGGCGCTATGACTGCTCGCATATTCCCGCACTTCATAAAACGGCATATCGCCATTCTCATCTTCATCGCTTGCTACCTCGTGGTGGTACGACTCACCTACCAGGATTTCGGCCTCACCTGGGATGAGCCGGTAAATTATACCATGGGCGTCGCCTCCTATGAGCATGTATTCAACAAAAAGGTTGCCGACCGAACTGCGCTCAACAAGACAAACGGATGGCTGGATATACAGGATGCAGAGTCTTTCCCCCATCTTGATCGATTCACCGACATCAGCGCTGAAACGCTCTACTACTATCTGCATTACAGCGCTTTTTATCCCATGGTGCTGTTCATTCTTAACAAGGACAAATCGGTCGAACGATATCACCTGCTCAACATGGTATTTGCCCTCGCGGTTTTTCTCGCCGTCTATCTCCTTTTGTACCGGCAGTACAGCGATCAGAAGCTGGCCATACTCGGCCCCCTTCTTTTATTCCTGACGCCCCGGTTCACCGGGGACATTCCGGCCAATCCAAAAGACGTGCCTTTCGCGGTGATGTACTTCATAAGCTGCGCGGCGCTCTACTTTTCCGCCTCAAGCAAAAAGGTCCTCACCCGAATTTTGTGCCTGGGTATCTTCTTCGGCATAACCCAGAATATTCGCTCTGCCGGCGTTACCCTGTACGGCATACTGTTGCTGTACGATGTCTATGCCTATTACCGGGACCGACAGACCACAGCCCGGTCGGATGACACCTGGCTCCAATTCCTGATACGCGAGTCACAGACCATCACCCTGGTCGGAATGGTGGCCCTGCTGTTCTCCCTGTTGACCTGGCCCTACCTGGCCATGAACCTGATTTCCAACCTGCAGGAAATATTTGCAATGCAGAGATATTATACCTGGAACGAAACGGTGCTGTACAACGGCTCGTATGTTGAGGGGACAAAGCTGCCGAGCACCTATTTCACCACCTGGTTTGCCATTACCACCCCACTGATGCTCCTGGCGCCGGCGCTGCTCTCTCCTCTTCTCATACGGAAGCGGTTCCAGCACCGGCTTTTTGTTTTATGTTGCATCACGATTCTCCTCAATACCATCGCCTATCTAATCGTGCGGCCGGTCGCCTATGACGGCGTTCGCCTGTTCCTGTTTCTTGTGCCCCCCCTTGCCACGCTTGCCGCGCTTGCCCTGATTGAATATTTCAGGACGGCCGGGAAACGATTGATAAAAGCCCTCGTCGGCGTACTGATTTGTACAAACGCGGCCGCGGTTTCCAGGGAAATGATTGTCCTGCATCCGTACCAGTACATCTATTTTAATTCGCTGGTGGGCGGACTAAAGGGGGCCTATACAAAATACGACACGGATTACTGGGGGGCGTCCTATAATGAGGCCATCAACTGGTTTAAGCAGAATATAGCCACCGATAAAAATAAATATTACCCGATTCACATCTTCGGGATCAAACGATACAAGATCTACCAGGCGGCAAACATACTCAATGTTCCCCCTCAGCACGCGGAATACATGTTCCGATTTACCCGGCGCCTGGAGGAGGAGCCGAAGCAGGAGGACATCGTGCATGTGGTCAAAAGGCACGATGTCCCGCTGGTGTACATTCTGAAAAACACGGCGGCGAACCGGCCGGCCGCCACGCATTAAGCCAGATTCTTCGTTTCACTCAGGATGACAATCCCGCTGAGTCCTCCCTGATTACGAAAAACATTCGCGCCTGGAAGCCGCTCCTACCGGCTCGACACGACACACGAACCTCAACCACGCTTTTTCATCTCCCGCACGCCATCATTCCGCCGTGCTGCTGCTCACTCCCCGAACCGCCCATACGCGGCCGTAACAGGAATCAACATTGTGGCCGACCAGCCTGCAATAGAGGGATACCAACCGGGAATGGTCGGTGACACTCACATACGCAGTGGCGTTGAAGTCGAGGGGCTGGACATGATCAAAGGGATGTCCCGCAGGCAATGCGTAGCCTGCCCGGACAATCCTGGTATAGTTTATAAGACCTTTCAATTCAGCCCGAGTCGGCAGCCTCCAATCGCTGTAACCGAAGTTCGGATATTTGCCTCCATTCATATCTTCGATGAAGCCGGCGGCCTGGTGAAAGAGGAGGGTATCGCCGAAGAGATCCGCGTTTTTGGTCCACATCAAACCCGTTTCAGCGTCGGTTATCGTGCCATCTTTATTATCGGCAAACCTGGCGGAAACCGGCTGTAACCCTGCTTCCGGCACCTGCTCCCCGGCCGCATCAGCGGGAGGTTCCCGCGAGGGTTCCTCACCGGATTCATCACCCGGCCCGGGTTGAACGCCCTCTTGCGCCGGTGTTATCGGCAACTGGTCCGCGGTCGCGGCCCCGCTTCCGGGAGAACTGCGGCTGCTTTTCAATTCATCCCTGAGGATCTGCGCATCGTCCATGTTGACCCTGCCGTCTCCGTTGATGTCCCCCCGGCAGGGGATATCGCTGCAATTCTCCCTCCCCATTTCCCCATGCAGTATGGCCATGTCGCTGCTGTCCACCGTGCCATCCCGGTTAAGATCCGCCCGGAAGGTTTCCGCAAAGGAAACGAACGCGCCGGACAGGAGCAGGATCGCTATGCCGGTTACCATAGCCGACCGGTAACATAATGTCCGCTTATCAATCATATGCTCTCCCTCATTGGCTGTTTGTTAAAACTGTATGAGTTGCTTCGCGGAGCCTGCCCTGAGCGAATAACGGAGATTCTTCGGCTATCGCCTCAGACCTTATGCTTGAAGATGGTTAATCACGTTTTAAAAAAAGAAAAAGG
>CAYWLT010000002.1:0-28398 GCA_964459295.1 uncultured Thermodesulfobacteriota bacterium | reverse complement strand
GACGCCGTCGGTGGCGAAATTCCAGATCTTGATCTCCCCTTCCTCGTCAGCGCCTTCATTGCCATCGTCATCAATGTCATTGTTAAGCCCATGGTCATCGGCAAGCAGCGCGTAGGTAAAGACCAGGTTTTCGATCTCCTGCGCTATAATCTGGGGGCCGGTGCTATTGCCCCACGTGGAAGTCGACGCATTCCACCGCCAGACCTCCATGGTGAGATCGGTGCCGTTTAGGGCGTAGCGGACGGTTTCGGTTCGGGCATCATTATCAATATCGGCCAGGAAGGTGATGCTGTGGGCGGTGGCCTCTTCAACTGCCTCGCTGTTACCGTCGGTAAAGGGCTGGCCGGCAACATCGGCGAGGGGGGGGGTCGATTTCAGCGGCGCGGGCACCGGCGGATCATCCGGATCAAAGGGGATGCTTTCGGGGATGTATCCGGCCATCCGGATATGTTTCACCATGTACTCGAGACCCACTCTTGCGTTCTGTTGCATGGATGAAACATTGTCCTGCACGGCGTAGCTTTTCTGTTGGTGGACAAACATGTTATAGATGCCGGCCATCACCAGGCCGAGCAGGGCGGTCACGATCATCAGTTCGACCAGGCTGATGCCCTGTTCCCTGTTTTTCCGAGCATTTGTTTTCATCAGTGCTCCCCTTCGTTTTTCGATCGCAAACAAAATCCTCATTCATTCCTCCGTAACGCTTTCGCGGCTAAAGCCGCTCCTGCCGACTATTTCCATTCATCAAGCGCTTCATTGGAGGGACGAGCTCCGTCGCCGCCGGTTTTTATTCAGACCACGACAGATCGTGGCCCTGCATAAGTTCCCATTGGTTAGATTATCGATGAAAGCGTAACCGTGCTGTTTTTCCAAGTCACAACCACCAACAGGGTTTTTTGGCCGTCAATGGGGGTGTTGTCCGCAATGTTCCAGAAGCGGGTATACATGCCACCCGGATTGCCCTTTGCGTCAATATGTTCTTCCCGGTGCCCGTCGTCGGCGGTGGCGCTGTTTCCCACGTTGCTAAAGTTTTTAACTCCCGCCCGCAGATCCGCGTTGTTGCTGACATTGTTGTCGTTCAGTTTCGGGTCGTTCAGGTTAAGGCTCTTCAGTTCTTCCATCTTGTCCTGGGCCAGGGTGATGCCGGTGGTGACGTTGCCGGCAATGGAATTGCCGTTGACGCAGGCTATTTCCATGGTGGCCAGCCCGGCAAAGGCAATGACGACTATGACCACCGCAACCATCAGTTCAACCACGGTAAAGCCCTGGTTATTGCCGGTGCGTTGTACTGACATTGCGACTCCTCCTTTTTGAATGATTACACCCGTTCTTTCAGAACGAAACCTGTCATTCCCCGACTTGATCGGGGAATTCCCGCTTCAGCGGGAATGACATGCACCAAACATTCTCTTATGACCACCCCTCACGGGTCTGCACCCGGCCGGTGGTCGGCGTCAGGAAAATCCGGTAGCCATGGTCGGAGCTTCCCAATCTCACATCACCTGCGCCGGATGATCCGTTGGGATTAAAAATGATCCGGGCCGTACCCGAGGTCTTGGCGCCGCCGTCGTCAACCACCCGGGCGATGTGTACCGTGGGGGAAAGTTTTTTGCGATATGCCCTGGTAGTCCAGGCGGTGGAGTCGCTGTTGGCATTGCCCTCCTGGAGGAAATACTCCTGGGGGTTTCCGTCAAGGTTGAAGGCGATTGCAAATTGGCGGCCCGATGACGTGGCCTGTGTCCGTGCGGTCATGAAGCTGCGGTGAATGGTTCCGGCGTCCCCTTTCAGCCGGTAGTGAGGCAGCTCCCGGGTGAACGATACGCCGCCGATGGTAACCAGTATGCCGATGATGGCAATGACAATCATGAGTTCGGTAAGGGTGAATCCTCTGCTCGGAGATTTCATCGCAGTGACTCCTTTAATATGCTCAGCCTTACAATGCTTGAAAAGGCCTCGCGACGGTTAATAGAGCAAGCATCGTACCAAAAGGATTTTGCATACCAGTTGTCATGCCCGATACGGAACAACCACATGAAATCATTGTGGTTATTTGAGACCTGCCGCAAGCCGGGGCGGGTCATGCAGCCGCGTTGCCCGTATCCGTGCGGAGGTCATTTCCGCCCACCTGCTATTAACTATTTTAATAGCTGTGCAAATAGCAGCCCGGCTTACTTCGGCTTGTTTTCCTTCTCATCCAATGCGAAGGGATATGGTAGACGTCCGTAATTATCTTGTCATATCGGACATATGCTTTGAGTTGATTAGCTTTTTTTGAAAGGATTGTTTATAAGCGCCTTGATGTGCCGGGATTGGGAGGATGGAAACAGGAAGAGAAAGCTGCGGTAAATTTTTCGGTCATCCCGCGATTTGCTCGCAGGACCGATTAAACAAAAACTGGAAGGGGTGCTTTGGAGGCCGCGCTCCATCGTGGCCGTAAAAAAAACGAAGGACGCGACAGAGCGCGTCCCTCCGTTAAAGCATGCCATGGTTAAGTTGGAGAGGCGGAATGGCTATGCTATCATGGGCGGAATCAGGAAAGGCAGGCCACAACTACTCTGCCGCGGGAACCGTCGGCGTTTCCCGTAAGGTTTGGGCGGCGTCTTCGGGTGCGGTGGGATTGATGTAGAACCCCGAGCCCCACTCAAATCCGGCTATGCGGGTGAGCCGGGGGATGATTTCAAAGTGCCAGTGGTAGTGATCGTTCAGCTTTTCACCGACGGGAGAGGTATGCAGCATGAAATTGTAGGGCGGATCGTTCAGGCACAGGAAAAGCCTTTTTAATGTATCGGAAAAAAGCTCGGCCAGGGAAGCAAAGTAAGAAAGAGGAATGTCCTCAAAAGCCGAACTGTGATGTTTGGGGAGAATCCAGACCTCAAAAGGGAAGCGGGAGGCGAAAGGCGTCAGGGCGATAAATTCCCGGTTTTCGTTTACCACTCTCTTCGCCTGCTCTTTTTCCTGACGGATGATGTCGCAGAAGACACACCGTTCCTTATAGCTAAAGTATGCCTTTGAGCCCTCCAGCTCTTCCATCACCCGCCGGGGGACAATAGGAAGGGCGATGATCTGGGAGTGGGGATGGGCCAGCGATGCCCCGGCCACCTCTCCCTGGTTTCTAAAAATGGCCATGTATTTGAACCGCCGGTCCCGGTAGAGTTCGTTCATCCGGTCCCGGTAGCTCAAGAGCACTTTTTCAAAATGCTCTTGAGAGACCGAGGCGAGGGTGGCAGCGTGATCCGGACATTCGATGATGACTTCATGTGCGCCCACGCCGTTCATCATGTCATAAATGCCTTCGCCCCTGCGGTCCAGCTCGCCCTCTATGCGAAGGGCGGGAAATTTATTGGGCACGACCCGCAGGCTCCAACCCGGAGTGTTGGGAAGCGAACCGGCCGGCCGGCGGGCAAAGACCTCGGGCGGTGTTTTGTCTTCATTGCCCGGGCAGAGGGGACAAAAATCATCGTGGGTTTTTTTTGCCGGGGGGCTGAAGCTGGAGGGCCTTTTCCCGCGCTCGGTTGAAATGATAACCCACCTGCTGATAATGGGGTCTTTTCTTAATTCGGGCACGCCACGCTCCGCGTTAGATGTGTTGCTGGGTCTTCTATCGCCATGGGGCGACAAATATCAATCGTGAACCCGCGGTGATGAACAGTAAGAAACCTCGACAGTTGGAAAATGCTTTAGCCGGACAAAAACTTTGGGAGGGCGGTGATCCGGAAGAGGGCGGTGGCCGAACTTTTTTATTGTACAACCGTGCTAGGAGCTTCCGATTTTTTCCTTTTCCTCTTCTACCGTTTTACAGTCGATGCAAAGCGTGGTTACCGGCCTTGCCTTCAAGCGCTCTTCGGATATATCCTCTCCGCACATCTCGCAGATGCCGAACGTGCCGTCTTCGATTCGGGACAGGGCCTCGTTGATTTTTACGATGAGTTTTCTTTCCCGGTCGCGAATTCTCAGAAGAAAATTCCGGTCCGATTCCAGTGAGGCGCGGTCGGTCGGATCCGGAAAGGTTTCCTCTTCCTCACTCATATCCCCGACCGTCTTCATCGCTTCGGAAACAAGCGTATCGCGCTGACTGGTCAGGAATGTTTTGAAAAATTCCAGTCTGTCTTTCTTCATCGCCATGATTCCACCAAATGTTCCCCTCTGCATCACTTGTATAACAATGTGCGGCTGCTGTAAAGTAAAATTTTAGGCGCGCTTGAGCCGGTAGGTTCCGCTTTTCCCCCCGCTCTTTTTGAGCAGCCTTACATCAGAAATGGCCATGGCCCTGTCCACGGCTTTGCACATATCATAGATGGTGAGCGCCGCCGTGGTGACCGCAACCAGCGCCTCCATTTCCGCGCCGGTTCGATGGAGGGTCTTGACAGCGGCTTCAATGGTAACGGCGCTTTGCTTTTTCTTCAGATGGAACTGTATATCCACATGGGTAATATCCAAAGGATGACACAGTGGAATGAGTTCGCTGGTTTTTTTTGCCGCCATGATACCGGCTATTTTAGCAACACCCAGGACATCCCCTTTGGCCATTTCGGCATTCATCACCATGCGGAATGTCTCAGACTTCATAAAGACGGTCCCGGCGGCAACCGCTTCCCTTAAGGTGATGTTTTTAGCCGACACGTCCACCATGCGCGCTTTGCCCTTATCATCAACATGTGTCAATCTGCCCATGCACAATTTTCCTTTCCCCGACGCAATTAACAATAACTTATTTAAATCTTAATGACAAGCCCGCATTTTCGTCATGGTGAGATATCCGAAGACGCCGTGTTGCGGACTTGTGCTCATAGGCACAGTACTTGCTAATTAGTGTTGCCATGATAGCGAAAGTCATAAGCGGCGGATTGTTGGGGATCGATGCCTACCTGGTGGAGGTGGAGGTGGACATTGCGCTGGGGCTGCCAGCGCTGGCCACCGTCGGACTGCCCGACGGTGCGGTCAAGGAGAGCAAGGACCGGGTCAAGGCGGCCATCAAGAACAGCGGCTACAATTTCCCCTCCCAGCGCATAACCGTCAACCTGGCGCCGGCGGACATACGCAAGGAGGGCGCTTCCTTCGACCTGCCCATCGCCGTCGGCATCCTGGTGGCGTCAGATGTGGTGAGGCGGGACAAAACACAGGACTACCTCATTGCCGGGGAGCTTTCTCTGGACGGCAGGATTAAGTCCATCCACGGAGGATTGCCGCTGGGGGTGGCCACCCGCGATGGAGGACGGAAGGGAATTATTGTTCCCCAGGACAATGCTTCCGAGACGGCGGTGGTAAACGGCATAGAGGTGCTGGGGGTGGAGCATCTTTCCCAGGTGGTTGATTTTCTGAACGGGGTGCTGTCGATTAAGCCCGCGGAAATTGATATTGAGGAGATATTCAACCGGCAGGCCGCCTATCCGGTTGATTTCTGCGAGGTCAAGGGTCAGGAATACGCTAAAAGGGCCATCGAGGTGGCGGCGGCGGGAGGGCACAACATCATCATGGTGGGGCCTCCCGGGGCCGGGAAGACCATGCTGGCGAAGCGCATTGCCAGCATTCTGCCGCCCATGACCTTTGAAGAATCCTTGGAAACCACCAAGATCCACAGCGTGATGGGTTTGCTGGAGCCGGACCAGGCGCTGGTAACCCATAAGCCTTTTCGCAGCCCTCATCATACCATTTCCGATGCGGGGCTCATCGGCGGAGGTCCGATTCCCCGCCCGGGGGAGGTGAGCCTTTCCCACAACGGAGTGCTTTTTCTGGATGAGCTCACCGAGTTCAAGAAGAGCACCCTGGAGGTGATGCGCCAGCCGCTCGAAGACGGAAAGGTTACCATCTCCCGCGCGGTCACCTCCTTGACCTACCCCGCCCGGTTCATGCTGGTGGCGGCTATGAATCCTTGCCCATGCGGATTCTACACCGATCCCCGCCAGCAGTGCACCTGCACCCTCCCGCAGATGCAGCGGTACAAGTCCAAGCTCTCCGGGCCGCTGCTTGATCGCATCGACATCCAGGTGGAGGTGCCGCCGGTCAACTTCCACGAGATCAGCGCGGAGCGGCTGGGGGAGGGCTCACAGCGGATCAAGGAGCGGGTGGTGGCGGCCCGCGCCATCCAGCACAAGCGTTTCGCCGGGATGAAGATTTACTGCAACGCCCTGATGGCGGCGCGCCAGGTGCGGCAGTTCTGCCGGATCGATGAAGACTCCCAGCAGCTGCTCCGGCAGGCCATGGAGAAGCTGGGCTTGAGCGCGCGTGCCTACACCCGCATCGTCAAGGTCTCCCGCACCATCGCCGACCTCGAAGGGGAGGAGCACATCAAGTCCCACCACATCGCCGAGGCCATCCAGTACCGCAGCCTCGACCGTGCCCTGGTGTAAGGGGGACGCCCTTAAGGGGGACGCCCTTAAGTTTCTAAGTTCATAGTACCATCGGCAGGTGAATAAAGGTATGCCACGATCAGCCAGGCTTGATGCACCGGGTGTTGTCCATCACATTATGATCAGAGGAATAGAGCGTCGACGGATATTCAGAAGCGATACGGACCGGGAGGATTTTTTAGCTCGCCTCTCAACCTTGCTGCCGAAAACTGAAACTGCCTGCTACGCTTGGGTATTTTTACCCAATCATGCCCACTTTCTTTTTAAAAGCGGCGCAATCCCTCTTGCGACGCTCATGAGGAGGTTGCTTACCGGGTATGTCGTAAATTTCAACCGACGCCATAAACGACAGGGGCAGCTTTTTCAAAATCGCTATAAGTCGATTGTATGTCAAGAGGAAGCATATCTGCTGGAACTGGTGAGGTATATTCATCTGAATCCTATCCGGGCAGGAATCCTGGAAAATCTCAATGCATTGAATCACTATGTTTACAGCGGTCATTGTGCATTAATCGGTAGAGTTAAGCATCCCTGGCAGGGGGTTGATCATGTGCTTGGCTATTTTGGTGACACCTTACAGAAAGCGAGAAGGACTTATTTTGCGTATATAAAGGCTGGTACTGATCAGGGTCGACGCAATGATTTGAGGGGAGGCGGTTTGATACGCAGCCTTGGTGGGTGGGCAGAAGTAAGGGTGCAGGATTTGAAAACACAGGAACACAAGAAGAGCGATGAAAGAATTTTGGGGGGATCTGATTTTGTTGCCGACATTCTTTCCCAAGCGCATGAGCGGTTTGAGAGGAAATCCGAATTAAAACGTTTGGGCTACGACCTGGATCGGGTTGCAAGAAGAGTAGCGGAAATTTGCGGCATCGAAAAGGAAGATATCTTTTTAAAGGGAAAACAGCCCCTAAAAGTAAAAACCAGGAGTCTTTTTTGTTTCTGGGCAGTCCAGGAGCTAAAAGTTTCCCTTACTGAATTGGCCAGATATCTGGGAATAAGCGTTCCAGGGGTGGGATACGCGGTGGTAAGGGGCGAGAAGATAGCGCGCAGCAACAAGTATCAGTTAATCAAATGAGAATCTTAGAATTTTAAGGGCGTCCCCCCAATGCGCCCGCTCCTTCAGAGAAGATCTCCATCAGCTCCTGCTTGCGCTTGATGATGGGAAGGTTGTAGGGGCATTTTTCCTCGCACTGGCCGCACTCCACGCAGGCCTGCCACCATATCATGAGGTTGTTGCCCAGCTCTTTCTGCTTGTCGGTGAGGTCCCGGTAGCGGCGTCCGGTAACCTGCGGCCAGAGCAGATTGATCATAACCGGGATAAGGATGTCGTTGGGACAGGGCAGGCAGTAGCTGCAGCGCCGGCAAAAATCCTTACCCAGCGGCGCGACCTCCGTCTCGAAGTCCTTCAGTTCCCGGGGTGTCAGCGGGTCCGTCATTTCCGCCCATTTCAGATCTTCCTTTAATTCATCGAGGCTGGCAACGCCGTTGAGAATTACATCAACCGGGTACCCGTTTAAGAATTTGAAGCATTTTTCAATATTGGTGAACACGCCGCCGGCCAGCGGCTTCATCACCAGGGTGCCCACGTCTTTGGCCCGGGCCAGGGACAGCAGTTCCTTCTCCGGTTCGCGCTCGATCACATTTAAGGGAAACATCACCGTGTCGAACTCCCCGGTTTTGACCAGATCCAGCATGACGCTCACGTGATGGCTGGTCAATCCGATAAAATCGATCATGCCCTGATCGCGGGCTTTTTTAAAGGCGTCAAGCGCCCCGCCCTTTTTCATCACCCCCTCAACTTCCCTGGGGTAAAGCTCGTGCACCTGGTAGATGTCGATCCGGTCGGTCTGCAAGGCCTTCAGGCTCTCTTCCAGGTCCGCCATGACCGTGTCATACTCGCGGCTGTGAGATTTGCTGGCGATAAGGCATTCCTTCCTTCTGGTTTTCATCACCTCGCCGATGTTGGCCTCGGAATCCATGTATACCCGGGAGGTGTCAACGAAGTTGATGCCGTAATCGAGGGCGGCGTTGATCACCCGGTTGATGGTCTCCTCGTCCCTGCCGCCCATCATGGTGGAAAGCGGTATGCCGCCCAAGGCCCACCGGGTGACCTGGAGGCCGGTTCTTCCCAATCGCACTTTTCTCATGGCGGACTCCATATAGTAGATGCTTGCCGGTTCAAAGCCGGGGATCCACCGGCCGCGGGGGGGTTGAAAAAGACCCATCCGATTCGGGGCCCGGTGAGCCTTTGAACATCTCGGGGAAAATGCTTTTTCAACAGCCTGCCGGCGAGCGGGTAATCATCGTTACTTCAGCGCGTCAACGCCGGTCCGGGCAATCAGATTCCGCAGGGTAAAAACCCGCGCCGATTGCTTCGCGTTGGCCCGCACCAAGGCAATGGTCTTCTCCAGTATGGAAAGGACGCCTTCAAGGTCGGTGAACTCGGTCACCGTGTCGGCAATGTGGGGATGCCGCGCGCCGGCGCCTCCCACCACCACCTTGTATCCCATTTGTTTGACCGCGACGGCGGATTCCGGGCAGAATTCCTCACAGCCGCCACAGCGGATGCAGATTGTCTTGTCGAAGACCGGCAGTCCGTCTTGCATGGTGATGGCGCCGAGGCTGCAATAGCTCTCGCAGCGTCCGCACCCGGTGCACCGATCGGCAATGAGCTCGACATCGTAAACACCGAGGACGCCGAAATCGGAGAAATAGGGGGACTGGCAGGCATTGGTGCAACCGGCGACACTCACCCTGAACTCGCTGTGAGGCATCACCGCGGTGGTGGTGAGGTCCAGCATGAGATCGGTTACCTTCAGTGCCTTCAACTTTTCCCTAACCGCCGGGACCAGCCGCTTCATATTGTCGATCTTGACGTCGGACGCCGCGCCGTATTGGCTGGGACATATAGCGATGCTAAAAAGCTCCTGTTCTCCCTCTGCGAAAAATTCCTCGGGTATGGTTACCCCATCCCCTTCACCCCGCGCCATGGCCCGGAGCTTGCGCATGACGTCGCGACCGATGGCCAGATCATAGCGCTTGTCCGCCTCCGCCACAATCTCCGGTGTAATCTCGGCCACCCCCTTGAGGCGGGCCAGGCGCTCACACTCAAGCCGGGCATATGAGCTGATTACCGGTGGGAGCGGGAGGTTGCCCAGAGCTTCTTCAGCTTCTTTTGTCCATTTCATATTGGTCCTCCTTTTCGGCGAAAAGCGTTATTCTTAAACTGTTTAATATTTACTACGGCCAGCCGTTGCCGTCAAGTTGTTTGCGTTGATTGCTTGCGGAAATGCGGATATGGGAGTATACTCCTCTCTTCAAGACGGTGTCATCATCGTGCCCGGGAGCCAAGCTTCAGGGAGGGGCTACCGGTCGCCCCTCCAATGATCCGACCGCGTTCCCGGTTTTAAATGGCAAGACACCCCAAACCGGCAGAAGCGACTTTTCTCGGCGAATGCATGGCGCCTGAAGGCGCTCCTGCCAAAATTTCGAATAGATTTGGTTGGATTTGCACATGCGCACAAAAGCAAGACCTGCGGCACAAAAGAGAAAGAGAAGGTCCTTGTGGCTGCCCGTCGCTTTTCTCTTTGTTTCGATGATAGTTCTTCCCCTGCTCGCCCTGGCCGGGCTGTATCTTTATTTCAGCAGCGATCTGCCCCGGATCAACTCAGTCAAGGACTATCAGCCGAAGATCGTCACCCAGGTGCTCTCTGAAAACGGCGATATCATCGCAGAATACTTTGTCGAGAAGCGGTACGTCATATCCATGGATGAGATGCCCCCGGTGCTCATCGATGCTTTCATTGCCGCCGAGGACGAGCGGTTTTTTGAACATCAGGGCATTGATCTGTTGAGCATCATACGCGCCCTGATCAAAAACCTGCGATCGATGGATATCGTTCAGGGAGGCAGCACCATTACCCAGCAGGTGACCAAGTCATTGCTGCTCACCCCTGAAAAAAGCTATGCCCGCAAAATCAAGGAAGCCATCCTGGCCTACCGCATTGAAAAATCCCTAAGCAAGACTGATATCCTGAGCATCTACCTCAACCAGATTTACCTCGGGCAGCGATCGTACGGCGTGGAAGCGGCGGCCCAGACCTATTTCAACAAGCCCGCCACCGATCTCAATCTGGCGGAGTCGGCGCTCCTGGCGGGGCTGCCCCGGGCGCCAAGCGCCTATTCGCCCATACGCCATCCGGAGAGGGCCAAGCGGCGGCAGCAATATGTTTTAGAGAGAATGGTGAAAAGCGGCTATATCACCGTGGATGAAGCGAATTCGGCCTTGGCCTTTCCGCTCAAGATCACCCCGGCCGAGAACAAAAACATCACGGTTGCGCCGTATGTTGCCGAACAGATACGGCAATACCTGCAGACCGAGTACGGCAACGCGGCGCTCTACGGTGAAGGCCTCAAGGTGTATACCTCGGTCAACCTTCTCATGCAGGACGCCGCCCAGAGAGCGGTGGAGGCCGGCCTGAAGGCTTTCGAAAAGCGGCAGGGGGTCAAAAAGGGGGAGCCGCGGGTACAGGGCGCCCTGGTGGCCATGGAGCCCCGGACCGGCTACGTGAAGGCGCTGGTCGGCGGACTGCGTTTTCTGGAAAACCAGTTTAACCGGGTTATCCAGGCGCGACGACAGCCCGGCTCGGCTTTCAAGCCCGTTGTCTACGCGGCGGCCCTGGATAAGAACTACACCACGGCGTCGATTATCATAGACGCCCCCATTGTCTTTCCCTCGCGATCGAACAAGGCGTTCTGGGAACCGCGAAATTTTGACCGGGAATTTGAAGGCCCGGTTACCTTCCGGCACGCCCTCAGCCATTCCCGCAACGTGATAACGGTTAAAATTTTGCAGGATATAGGGGTCGGCTACGCTGTCAAATATGCGAAAAAGCTGGGCATAAGCTCACCGCTTGAGCCGAATCTCACCCTGGCGCTCGGTTCTTCGGGGGTGTCCCTGCTGGAACTGACAAGGGCTTACGCGGTTTTCGCCAACCAGGGGATGCTGGCTGAACCCATTTTCGTAACCAAAATCGTTGATCGCCACGGAAATGTCCTTGAGGAAAACAAGCCCCGGCTCGGTCGGGCCATTAGCCCCCAGACTGCCTACCTGATAACCAGCCTGCTGCAAAGCGTGGTGGAGGAAGGCACCGGCAGGGGAGTGCGGGCCCTCAATCGCCCCTGCGCCGCGAAGACCGGAAGCACCAGCGAGACGCGCGACGCCTGGTTTATCGGGTATACGCCCGACCTGATCGCGGGAACCTGGGTCGGCTACGACATTGAAAAACCGCTGGGAAAGCGTGAAACCGGAGCGGTGGCGGCCAGCCCTATATGGCTGCGCTTTATGCAGGAGGTGCTGGAAGGCACCGAGATACAGATTTTCCCGGTGCCGGATGGCATTATCTTCAGGCAGCTTGACGCCGATACCGGCGGTGAAGTGACCGATCAAACCAGACGAGCCATCTTCGAGTGTTTCAAGGAATAACCCGCATCGTATACACCTGCGGTGG
Source organism: uncultured Thermodesulfobacteriota bacterium (assembly GCA_964459295.1). Lineage (GTDB taxonomy): Bacteria > Desulfobacterota > WTBG01 > WTBG01 > WTBG01 > CAZWCD01. The sequence continues at coordinate 16,538 of CAYWLT010000002.1, read as the reverse complement.
TTCACACGGTTGGTGCCGGGGACAAAGGCATTGCCGTAAGGGGTGGAGGGAGCAAGCCCCGGATCTCTGAGGTGAAAGGTGGCACAAAAATTGAGGGCGCGCGCATTTCTCCGCCCGGGGCTGCGGTGGATTGATTTTCATGCGGATGAAAAGACCAGCAGATAGTCGTAACCGTTTTTCATGTAAAGGGCGGCTGGTACTGCAGACAGGTGCGGCCGCTCTCCTGGTTTTTGCGCTTACGCTGCTTACCTTCGCGCCATCGTTTAAAAACGGTTTTGTCTGGGATGATGCGCAATACGTCGTTGAGAATCAACGCATCCGCTCGCTGAATTTGCATGCCCTGACGGGCGCGTGCACCACCTATTATCAAAGCAACTGGCACCCGCTTACCTGGATCAGCCATGCCGTCGACTATCACTTCTTTGGATTAATGCCTTCCGGCCATCATGTAAGCAGCGTTATCATACATGCCTTGAACGGCCTGCTGGTGTTTTTCCTGGTGATAAAACTTGTTGTGGTGGCGGGGGCGGGAAAAAACAATGGCGAGCAACCGCCCGCCCTCATCAGCTACGGGGTGCTTTCCGGAGCCATTACCGCCCTCTTTTTTTCCTTGCATCCATTGCGGGTGGAGTCAGTGGCGTGGGTGGCGGAGCGCAAGGATCTCCTGTGCGCCTTTTTCTTTCTTTGCAGTGTGCTCTCATATCTCCATTACCATGCTCCGCCGTCGGCGGGCAACCGGCGGGTGTGGTTTGTCTGCACCACCGTCTTCTTCCTGCTTGCCCTGGCAGCCAAGCCCATGGCCGTAACCCTGCCGGCGGTGTTGCTTCTCCTGGACTGGTATCCGCTTGCGAGAGCGCGAAGCACGCAAGGGGAAAAGGGGAGAATGCTGCTGGAGAAAGTGCCGCTTTTTTTGATCAGCGGCGCTTCTATTGTCGCAACCATTGCCGCCCAAAGCTACGGCAGAACCATCCGCAGCCTGGAACAGATGCCCGCCGACGCACGGATACTCAATGCCGTGAGGTCGTTATTTTTCTATGTTGAGAAGACGATCGTACCGATCAATCTGGCGCCCTTTTACCCGTTTCCCAGGCAGAGCCACTGGCTTGATTTTCACCACGGATTATCCTTCCTGTTCATAGCCGTCATAATCGGCCTGTCACTGTGGTGGGCCGGCAGGAGAAACTATCTCCTGCCGGTTGCCTGGACCTATTATGGCGTAACCCTGTCCCCGGTGCTGGGGATCATACAGGTGGGCGGCCAATCAGCCGCAGATCGCTATGCCTATCTTCCCACCATCCCTGTTTTTATGCTTATGGGAACAGGCATAGCATGGATTTTGCTCAGAAAGCCGGTTGGATTGCACCGGGGTATCAGAACCGCCCTCACGCTCATACTTGCCGGCTGCCTGTGCATGCTGATGCTGGCAAGCCGGCGGCAAATATCGGTTTGGAGGGATTCCGAGAGCCTGTGGACCAGGGTGGTTACAATATTTCCTTTTCCGGAAAGCGATCCGCTGGTGCATTATAATCTGGGAAACGCCTACCTGCAGAACGGCAAGCAAGATCAGGCAATCATTGAGTTTAATCGAACCCTCCGGCTGCAGCCGAGGCACGCCAGGGCATATAACAATCTGGGAAAAATCTACGTTGAGCAGGGCCGGCTTGATGAGGCGATCGCCGCTTTTAAGCATGCGGTCGCAATCAACCCCGGTAACGCGAAGGCTTACAACAACCTCGGCAGCGCATATCTCATGGAGGGTGATGTGGAAAACGCCATTGGGGCAATCCAACGCTCACTGGCGCTCAATCCCGCCAATGCAAACGCACACAGCAATCTGGCAATCGCCTACTACGCAAAGAAAGAGTATGACCTGGCGCGCAGGCACTACGCAGAAGCGTTGAAACAGGGCGGCGGGGTCAACCCCCAACTATCTCAATTGTTCCAGTCATTGCCCTGAACCCTCGCCCGCGGCGGTTCCCCGGGCAATACTTTCTTCTGCCCGCTGTCCTTCTTTCGCGACCGACATCACCTTAAAATAACCACGGCCAGCCGTCGGTCCTCTCCTCCCGGCAATCAACGATCCCTTCCTCGGTGATGATCATGTCAACCGGTTGATCATGGGAGGGATCGAAGGGGACTTCATCGACAATCTGCAGCGCGAAGGCCAGGGCAATTGCAGGCTTCCCGGCAGTCAGGGACTTAAGCAGGCCGTCGTAAAACCCGCCCCCGTATCCCAGCCGCCTGCCCTGCCGCTCGAAGACCGCGCCCGGGGTTATGACCAGGTCAAGCTCATCCGAGGTTACCGGGCGGATGCGGTCGGGCTTCGGCTCGAGGATGCCCCACGTGCCGGGTACAAGATCATCATCGTAGTCGATGATGCGCGAAAGGGTCAGCCGCTTCCGGGCGAGGTCGGTAACCGGGAGCGCCGTCACCTTCCCCAGGGCAAGCGCCTTGCGGATGATGGGCTCGGTCAAGACTTCCGATCCGAAGGAGACAAACAGCGCGACCGTCCGGGACGCAATAAATTCGTGAAGGGAAAACAGACGGGACTGAATGACGGCGCTCTTCCTGTACCTTTCATCGGCAGGGAGCGCGTCTCGCAGAGATAGGATCTTCCTGCGCAATGCCTTTTTACGCGCAGCACAATCTTTGTTCATAGAGAGGAAGCGTGATCGGGTTGTCGAAAAAGTAGTGGCGCAGGCTGAAGCCTGCGGCTACGTTAAGGGAACTCTAATTCAAATATCTTTGGCTGGATTTTATGGCTTCCCGCTGGAGTTTATCCTGAATTGATAATGGAGATTCTTCGCGGAGCCTGCCCTGAACGAACAACGGAGGTTCTTCGCTTCGCTCAGAATGACCGGCGAAGGGCTCAGAATGACATAGTAAATGGTTTACAATGACCACGTATGGATCAATCAATTATACAATGAACTTCTGAGACACGACACTAGAGATAGGTCAGCCAGGACCGGTAACGGTCATCCCTGCCCTGCACCAAGTCGAAAAAGGCGCTTTGAATGGCTGCGGTGACCGGCCCCCGTTCGCCTTTGCCGATGGCGCGGTTGTCGACCTCCCGCACCGGCGTGATTTCCGCCGCCGTGCCGGTAAAGAACGCCTCATCGGCGGTGTAAAGCTCATCCCGGGTGAAGCGCTGCTCCTCCACGGTCATCTTTTTGTCGCGGGCGATGGCAAACACCGCGTCCCGGGTTATGCCCCTGAGAATGGCGGTGGGCGGGGTGGTTTTCAGCACGCCGTCCTTGATGATGAAAATATTTTCCCCGCTGGCTTCGCAGACGTAACCCTCGGTATCGAGGAGAATGGCCTCATCGTACCCCATGGCGGTGACCTCTTTCTTGGCCATGATGGAATTGACGTAGTTGCCGCAGATCTTGGCCTTGGTCATGAAGGTGTTGACGTGGATGCGGGTGAAGGAAGAGATCTTTGCCCGGATTCCCCGCTTCAGTCCCTCATCCCCCAGGTAGGCGCCCCAGGCCCAGCAGGCGATAGCCACCCGCACCGGATATTGCTTGACGTAGAGGCCCATTTCGCCGTCGCCGATGTAAATGATCGGCCTGATGTAGCCCTCGCTCAATTCGTTGACCTTCATGGTCTCAATCACCGCACCTGTAATCTCTTCGCGGCTGAAGGGAACGTCGATCTGTGAAATATGGGCGGAATCGAAGAGGCGGTTGATGTGTTCCGCCAGCCTGAAAATCGCCGACCTGCCGTCATGGCAGCGATAGCAGCGAATGCCCTCGAACACCCCCAGCCCGTAGTGAAGGGTGTGGGTCAACACGTGGATTTGCGCGTTCTGCCAGTCCACCAGCTGTCCGTCCATCCAGATTTTTTTCGTTTTCGCTATCATGGGTTTTATCCTTCCTGCGTGAGGGGATTTATTGCCGCGCAACCGCCAGGCCGGCAAGGTTGCGTTTAAAAGGCTTCCGGATGATGCCCTTTTCGGTGATCAGTCCGCTCAGGTATTTCGCCGGGGTGATGTCGAAGGCGGGGTTCCAGACGCTCACCCCTTCCGGGACGATCCTTTTTCCCCCAAAATGGGTCATTTCAACGGGGCTGCGCTCCTCGATGGAAACCTCGTCACCCGTCTTGCGCCGCATATTGATGGTGGAAACGGGAGCGGCCACGTAAAAAGGGATGCCGTGTTCGCGGGCGAGCACCGCCAGGGAATAGGTGCCGATTTTATTGGCGACATCGCCGTTGGCGCACACGCAGTCGGCGCCGGTTATCACTAAAGCGATCTTTTTCGTTCGCATGGCATGACCCGCCATGCTGTCGGTTATGACCGTGACCGGGATGCCGCTCTCCTTGAGTTCCCAGGCGGTGAGCCTCGCCCCCTGGAGGAAGGGGCGGGTTTCGCAGGCGAACACCTCGATCTTTTTCCCCTCCTCATGCGCCGCCCGGATGACCCCAAGCGCCGTTCCATAGCCGGCGGTGGCCAGCGCCCCGGCATTGCAGTGGGTGAGGAGGGTGTCACCATCGCGGATGAGTTCCCGGCCCATCGCCCCGAGCCGGCGGTTGATGCCGATATCCTCCCCGGCCATCTTCAGCGCTTCTTGCTTGAGCCGTTCCTGCAGCGACTCGAGGCTGCCGCCGCCGTGCGCGTCAACCAGGCGCTTCATCCGGTCAATCGCCCAGAAGAGGTTGACCGCGGTGGGCCGGGTCGCGGCAAACTCACCGCAGATTTCTTCAAATCGGCGCCTGAAGTCATCGCGGTCCGCCGCCCTGATCCGGAGCGCCCCCAGGGCGATGCCCATGGCCGCGGCAACCCCGATGGCCGGCGCGCCGCGCACCACCATATCCCGGATGGCCGCCGCCACCGCGCGGTGGTCATCGCAGGTGAGATAGACCTTCTCAAGCGGGAGTCTGGTCTGGTCCAGCAGCAGGACCCGGTCTTTTTCCCAGAAAATCGTATCAGCCGTTTCCACCGAGCTTCTTCCTTAATAATTCATTGACCAGCTTCGGATTGGCCTTGCCTCCGGTCGCCCTCATGGTCTCTCCGACAAAAAAGCCGAACACCTTTTCTTTTCCCAGCCGGTAGTCTTCAACCTGCCGGGGATGCGCCGCGAGCATGCGGTCAATCACCCCGTCCAGCTCGCCGTGGTCGGAAACCTGCTCCAGCCCCTTGCTGTGGACAATGGCCGAAGGATCTTTTCCGGTGGCGTACATTTCCTCGAATACCTTCTTGGCGGTTTTGCCGCTGACAACCCCCCGGTCAATCATGGCGAGCATGGCCGCCAGCGAGGCGGGGGTAATCAAACAATCACCGATGCCTTTTTTGCTTTCATTGAGGAGCCGCAGCAGTTCGCCCATTATCCAGTTGCTCACCTTCTTGGGCTGCGGGTAGCAGGTCACGCACGCTTCGAAGTAGTCGGCAAGCTGCCGGGAGCCGGTCAGCACCTCCGCGTCATAGGCGGGAAGCCGGTAATCCCGCGCAAAGCGACTCCGCCGCGCCTGCGGCAGCTCCGGCAGGTCCGCGCGTATGGACTCAATCCATCCGGCGCTGACCGCGACCGGCGGCAGGTCGGGCTCGGGAAAGTAGCGGTAGTCGTGTGCCTCCTCCTTGCTTCTCATGGATGCGGTAATGCCCCGGCCGGCATCCCAGAGCCTGGTTTCCTGCACAATGGCCTTGCGGTCGGCAAGCAACTGTTGCTGCCGTTCTATTTCGAATGCGAGGGCGTTCTGCACATGGCGAAAGGAGTTCATGTTTTTCAATTCGACCCTGGTGCCCAGCGTCTTGTGTCCCGCGGGCTTGAGCGAGATGTTGGCGTCGCAGCGGAAGCTGCCCTCCTCCATGGATCCGTCGCACACATCCAGATACTGCAGGATGGCCCGCAAACTGCGCAGGTAGGCGCCCGCCTCCTCCGGGGCGGTCATGTCCGGCTCGCTTACGATTTCCAGCAGGGGCACGCCGGAGCGGTTGAGGTCGACGTAGCTGTGGTCGGCCGACGCCCCTTCCATGCCGTGAAAGAGCTTCCCCGCGTCTTCCTCCATGTGGATGCGGGTAATGCCGATCCTTTTTATGCTTTTTTCTTCTCCCGTTTCAATCTCGATGTAGCCGCCGGTCGCGATCGGCTGCTCGAACTGTGATATCTGGTATCCCTTGGGCAGGTCGGGATAAAAGTAGTTTTTTCGCGCAAACCGGCTCATCTCCGCGATCCGGCAGCGGGTGGCCAGGGCGGTACGGACGGCCAGTTCCACCGCCTTTTTGTTTAAAACCGGCAATACCCCGGGCATGCCCATGCAGACCGGACACACCTGGGTGTTGGGCGGCGCGCCGAACGCGGTTGAACAGCCGCAGAAAATCTTGCTTTTGGTCAAGAGCTGGGCATGCACCTCCAACCCGATGACCACGTCATAGTCCACTGGTTTTTCTCCCCGCGCCCTGGTCTGGCGGTAAAGCAGGATATTTTATAGCATAAGACCGGGGAAAAACCAAATGCTAATCTTTTTGCCAAAAGAGCCCTGAAAGCGTAATAAGCAGCAGAAGAGCTCCACCCAGGAAACCGCCGGAGCTCACTACGATCAGAGGTATGCGATGCACGAGAGGGACATTGAGGAGCGATAACAGGTAAGGTGCGGGAAGGGCCATGCCGATATAGGAGATAATAACACCCCCCATCAGCCAGATGCGGCAGGGGGTTGTGGGGTTATGCACAAGCCGGGAGACGAGAACGATGCAGGGAAAAGCCAGAAACAAGAGGTAGTGCGTCCAGGCGATGGGGGAAAATATGACAGAAATGATGATGGTAAGGGAAAAGCCAAGCAGATCGCCATGCTCGCTCTGCCGGTTGGCGGTCTTCAGCAGCGCCCCGAACCACAATAAACCCGCGCATGCCAGCGCGGTGCATTTTACCGCCTTTAGAGCCCCGGGCAAGGCCAGGAGATGCCAGTCGTAGAGATGCAGTCCCCCGGTTTCCCATCGCAGCAGTAAGCCGTCGAACGATTGATTGTTCCAGCTCGCCAGGCTCAATCCGCTCAGCCGGATTATGTTATGCGCGAAGGCCAGGTTATGTTCCCACCCCGCCAGGACCACACTGGCCGCGCCGACGGCCAGCAGGGTGATCACGGTAGCGATGGTCGCCGACCATCGCTTTTTTACCAGGAAGTGGCCGAGAAAAAGAATCGGGGTTATTTTGAGGCTTATCATCAATCCCAGCAGCACGCCCGATAGCTTTTGATGACCGGACCGGCTCAGGCAGCACAGGGAGGTCAGACCCAGAAAGACCAGCGGGGTTGTCTGTCCCAAGCGCAGGCCATAGCGCAGCGGATAAAAGCAGGAGAGCGCTATTACGGTGACGCAGAGCCATCGCAGCGTTGGCTGCAGGCCGGTGAGGCGCAGCGTGAGGAGCAGCGATGCCACAACCGCAAGAATGTTGCAGAGGAGCAGCGTGGCGGCCGCGGCGGAAAAGGGGAGAAAGACAAGGGGCCGGGAAAGCCATGCGAAGAGCGGCAGGTGCACATACGGGGTGATGTTGCCGGTAAATCCGCACCGCGCGGCGGTTTCCCGAAATGTCCCGGGCGGAACGATGTTGAACAAATAGGGGTGATGATCATACAGCGATGCCGCGTTTCCATCGGCCATCAGGCGCGCGGCGACGTACACCGGCGAGAGATCAGGCGCGTCGAATCGCAGGCCGTCAAGCACAAGGTATCTTCCCGCGCAGCAGAGTGCAATGAGCAAAAAAAAACATCCGCGATTTTCAGCGACCTCCTGCGTCCGGTTGTGGACTTAAACAGCATAGGCCATTCCTTCACTCGGCTTGGTGACCGGTTAAAATCGACGGCGCCTGCTTATCACCCGGTTCAGCGGAGCGAACCGGCCATACATACGCCCGGGTGGTTTTATGATAGTTGAAGGTATAGCCGTTGCACAGGTAGACGCCCCAGGCATTGACTGGACTCGCATCATAGGTGGTGCCGGACCAGTAAAAGAGATACTGCACATCTTCAAAGGGATGACCCTGCGGCAAAGCGGGGTCATGCTGCTCGTAATCAATCAGACTCAGAAGTTCCCGCACGTTGGGAAGCCGCCAATCGCCGTGGCCGGCGAAAACCAGACTATTACATGCCGCCAGGGCATCGACCCAGGACATCGTTCCTTTGATGTGCTGGGCATCTTTTGTCCAGACCAGCGTAGTGAGATTATCGAGTACCGTGCCGTCCCCGGCATCGGTGAACCGGGGCTGCGGCCAGGCCATTCCGGTCTGATATTCCCCATCCTGCCCGGTTGCCCTGCAGTTGATGCCCTTGCCGGTGTCATCGTAACAGCCGGTCTGTCCCGTTTTGAGAACCGGCACGCATTCCGCGCCCAGTTCGGCTACGGTGCATACCGCTGCCAGAACAACACCAATGGTGAAAGCCGCCCTCCATACCATCGTTACCTTCGCCCGCATCAGGTCACCCTTCCCTCGCGCATAATCATTCAGGAGACCGATCTTTAATAATTTTCTATGACCGGGTCAGCCCAGAGCACTTGGTCGTTCCGGCAGTCGTTGAAAGGCCCGCCGCTTACTTCAAAGGTAATTTCCACGACTTTTCCGGCAAAAGCGGAAAGATCAACGGAGAAGTCCTGCCACGTTAGGTTTGCGCGTTCGCGTGCCGGCTCGACGAACTGTTTGAAATACGTCTGGGGTTCCTTGAAAAAGAAGGTCCGGGGCCTGAAGAACTCCCGCAATTCCGAAACCCGCACCGACGCCATTGCGGTAAATATGTTTTCCACCATAATGTCATCGATCAGGATTTTGCATAAAGCCCCGTCCCCCGGCGTATCCCGGGAGGCGGGCGGCGTTCCGATGGCCGCCTTTAACCGGCATCTGCCGTAAGGCAATTGCAGCCGGAAGACCGTACCGGACGGCGCAACCTGAAGCCAGGCCGGCCTTTGGTCCCCGCCGATATCGGCGGTCACCGGGATGAAGGTGCCAGGGGCGACCGGCCCCCGGGTTCGCGCGCCCGGGAGATTTTGTGCGAAGTCAAAAGAGACCACCCCCTCGGTTCGCGGGTCCGAGCCCTGTTGCCGTTGCAAGGCGAACACTTTCATGTTCCTGCCGAAGAAGAGGCTGTAATATGCGGACGAGGAGATGACCCTGTAGCGGTCATTGTGAAAGTAATGCAAGTTTTCAAACCCGGTGAGAACCGGCGAGTTCGAGATGATGTATTCCGGATCGATGCCGGGAAGCATGTCTTCAATCCACCACGGGATGCCTCCTTTGAGGGTGGCGATGGCATAGGGATGGTCCAGGGTGAACCGGTACCCATGCCAGGCATCCCAGGCAAACCCGGCTGAGATTTTCTGCGGAGAGATGCCCTGGTCCAGCAGCTGCTGACCGGCGCGCCATTTGCATTGATTCCAGCTCATGACGTCCTGGGTCGCCGCCACGGAAAATACCCCATAGGCGAGGAGCAGGGGCACAAAAACCTTTTTTCTTATGGGGATCTGCTTGCGCAGCTGCATAACCAGGAACATGCAAAACGGAACAACAACCAGATAGTAGCGGCTGAATTTATACAGGGTGGTGAAAAGAAAGAGCAATTGCAATATTCCTATGAACACAACCACCAGTGACGGTGAGGTGCGGGCGAAGCGGGGTCGCAGGGACTTCCGGTGTTTGATCAGGAGGTAGGCAATATATACCACGGACAGCACCGAGAGAAAATCGATCACCCGGTGGAAGAAAAACATGATGTTGAGAAAATCGCGGTATCCGTATTCTGAAACGAACGCGTAACAGAATCCGTTCAACCAGAGGTCGGTGGTGGAATAGATCCCGATGTGATCGAACAGGAGGTAGAAGATGGTTCCCGAGAGGCAGAACAGGACAATCAGAAAATAATTTTTCCTGTTCGCCAGCTCCCTGAAACCGGGAAGCAGGCTGAGGCTGAGCGGGATCAGGCAATAGCCCAGGAACTCGAGAAATAAAAAGGCCCGGAATACCACCTTGTAGACGAGGAGGTGCGGTTTGGTGATGTTTGCAATCAGATCCTTGGATTGCCTGATGTATTCAGCGGTGGGCCCATGAATAGCGTTGATCCAGCAGGTATAGGCAAAGAGTGTGATTAAGGGCAGGATCAGGGTCGCGAGCCCTTTTCTCGCGACGCCTTTGAACGATCGTTCGCGCGCTACAAGGCAGAGCACGACCGCCACCGGAATGAGTATGCCGTTTTGTCTGACCAGCACGGCGCAGGACGACACCAGCGATCCCAACACAAGATAGCAATCCTTGTTTTCTTTCCATGCCTTGTAATAAAAATAGGTGGCGCCGAAGAGAAGGGAGATGAAAAAGTGGTCGGTAAAAAAGGTGAAGTTGAGCGGCAGCGAAAAAGGATTAAAAAGGAGCAGCAGCACCAGCAAAAAACTGTCTTGCCCATTCCCGATCGCCTCCTGCAACAAGCGATACAGGAAAACAAGGCCCAGCAGCGATATGACCAGCGTCGACAGCCGCAGGATTGCGACCGAAAAGCCGAACAGCTTGGTAAAGCAGGTGCCCCACCAGATCTGAAAAACCAGGCTCATGGCCGTCCAGGGGGTAAATTTCATCTCGCCGGTGTGATGAAAGATTTCGGCAGCCTTGATATACGACCAGTCATCATCAACCGGATAATTTTCAAAAGAGAAAAGGAAAACCGCCAGCAGGGAATAGATGAGGATAAGGGAGATGAGGGGTATGTAGGAAAATTTTATCTTGCTCAATGTATTCAGCTTCCTGCGACCGGCAACCGTGGGATCACAACGAACGAAAACCGCCCGACAAATTGCAAATATCTGGATTTTAATAATATTTTATCTTGTGCTTGTCAAGCGATAAATAGCATTGGAGACGCCGGCTTCCGGTGGGGAATGGCGGGTTGCCGTCCGGACCGCCGGTGATGACCGCACGCATGGCCCGGGCCATCCGGGCCATCGGTAATCAACTGCAGACTGCCGCTACCTCAGAAAATTGCTGATGCCCTCAATGGAGCGGAACTGGAGCACCCGGGTGACGTACAGGTATATTGCTGCAAGGATGTTTGAGGTGATCATATAACATACCGTGAGGTATGTGAGCATCCGCTGCGGCCGCAGTCGCCACCGGTGCGCCGCCCACAGGGCAAACCGGTCCATCCCCTGCACCGCCAGGGGAAGCAGCGCCGGAAAGGTGATGAACAGCAGCCGCGGGTTATGCACAAAGGCAAGGTAGCATCCGAATGTGCTGATGAAATAGGTAATGTAGAAGTCCCGGTGCTTTGTCTCGACGGCGAATCCCCATAAAGCGAGCGGCAAGCCCCAGTGAAAGCAAAAGACAAATGCATTGCATAGATAGACAAAGCCGCGATGACGTAAATATCCCAGGGAAAGAAAATCCTCCACCGACAGCCCGAGCAGCAGATAGACTCCTCCCGCCAGCAGCAGCGCAACCGCAGAGATCATGAACGCTTTTCCGAATTCTTTCCCCAGCCCGGCATAGAGCACAAAGAAGATGACCAGGGAGATAAGGTTCGGTTTGGTCAATAATGCCAGGGCAAGGGTGAGCGCGAGCGGCAGCCGCGCCGACCGCTTGCGAGAATGATTAATAATCAGGAGGCAGCTCAGCGCGGCCATAAAAAAGGCCCCCGCATCAACCATGACCGGAAGTCCCCAGACAATGAGAGGGAGAGAGGTGGTAAAAATGAGCGCGCAGCGGTATGCGAGCCGTCCATTGAGCAGCGCGGCGGACAGCCGGTAGATGAGATAAGCGCTCATCATCCAAAAAAAGCAGTTGAGCGAAAGAAAGGCGTATTTCAGGGGAATCAATCGTCCGATAAGAGAAGCCAGGCAGGGAATCAGCGGACTGAAAAGGCGGTATTTCAATAGGGCAAGCGATTCCGCCGGGGCATCCATTCCGGAAAAGAAGCGGGCCGCCAGAATATAGCCATCGCTGTCTTCGGCGAGGACCGCCGACCAGTTTTCCATGCGCAGATGGTTGAGCAGCAGCGCGGCGATGCACATCTGAACGGCGGATATGGCGAGCAGGATGGCGGTGCGGTGTATCCCCAGGGGTTCTTTCATCGCTCGGTTCCTTGTTCGGGGCAGCGGGGTGCCCGGCGCTCTGTGATAAGTATCACCTTGCGGGCCGGTTCGTCAACAGGTTTAGCAGGCTGTTGAAAAACACCCATCGGCCGCGTTACGCTCATCTTTGGTCATTGCAGCGTACTTGAAGGTACGCCTCATTCCTCGGGATTTCGCGCGCCTTGCATCCGGATGTTTTTGAACAGCCTGAGGAAACCTGCTTTTTCAACAAGCGGTTGGTACATCGTCCGCCTGTATGTGCGGCGGGAGCAGCGATTGCAGCGCTTAGCCGCTTAGGCCGGTTCTATTATCCGTTGTCAATCACCGGACGCTGTGGTATAAGTACGCCTTGCCGGCCTGGCGGAAACCGGGCCGGCGAAGAGGTGACGCACAAAAAACCGGAAAAGGTCATCATGACTGCTGCATCGGAAGACCAAACAATAGAATTTTCCGCGGTGATCCCGCTGTATAATGAAGCGCAAAGCCTGGAGGAGTTATGCTCGCGGCTTACCCGAACGCTTGCCACGCTCACGGAACGCTTTGAGCTCATTTTCGTTGATGATGGAAGCACCGACAGCTCGTTTGCCGTCTTGCAGAGCCTGCATCAGCGGGACAGCCGGGTCAAGGCCATCCGCTTCCGCAGAAATTTCGGCAAGTCCACCGCCCTTTCCGCCGGCTTCAAAAAGGCGAAGGGAAGCATCATTGTCACTCTCGATGCCGATCTTCAGGACCTGCCGGAGGAAATCCCCACCCTGCTGAACCGGCTTGAGCAGGGGTACGATCTGGTTTCGGGGTGGAAGAAAAAAAGGAAGGATTCGCCCATACGCAAAATCGCGTCGCGGCTGTTCAACCGGGTTACCGCGTTTTTTACCGGGGTCCGGCTGCATGATTTTAACTGCGGGCTAAAATGCTACCGGCGCGAGCTGGTGGATGAACTGGCGCTCTATGGCGAGCTCCACCGGTACATTCCGGCCATTGCCAACTGGAAGGGCTTCCGGGTGGGAGAAGTGAAAGTGGGGCACCATCCCCGGAAGCACGGCGAGTCCAAGTTCGGCTCGGAGCGCTACCTGCGGGGATTGTTCGATCTCCTCACCGTCATCATGCTTACCAAGTACCCCGAAAAGCCGCTTCACTTTTTCGGTCTGCTGGGAACCATCCTCTCCATGAGCGGTCTGGCCATCAACCTCTACATGGCGATACTGCGCATATCGGGAAAGTGGATCAGCAATCGCCCCCTCCTCCTCCTGGGCATCCTGCTGCTCATCCTCGGCGTGCAGTTCATTTTTTTCGGTTTGATGGGAGAGTTGATTGTCTTCTCTTCGCAAAGGGAGAAATCCTATACCGTCAAGGAACAGCTGGATTAGCAGGCTGTTGAAAAAGCAGGGGGAGACGCGCTGAATAACATGTGGCTCGGGGGGAGGGGCTTTTTAGCCACAACACATTTATTCCGGTAGAACGGCAGCTACTCTGTAACTTGATTCATCAGATACACAAAGTGACAGCCTGTATCGAAGCTCTGCAAAGCTGCCTGTCCGCGATTTAAATCGAAGCCCCCTTCGAGTTACAAGGATCAGACACATTGTTGTGGCGTTAAAAGTCTCTCCCCCTGAGCCACGAAGGCTGTTTTTCAACAGCCTGCCTGTGGTGCGGCCTCTCTTACCAGACCCAGGATCCATCCGTGGCCATGAGCGCACAGCTACCGGTTTCCGTAATCATCCCATCCTATAACAGAAAGGGCGAATTGGAGCGGCTCCTGGCCGCCCTTTCCGGGCAGACCCTCCCGTGCGACCGCTTTGAAGTCATAGTGATAGATGACGGCTCGAATGACGGCACCCGGGAGTGGCTTGCGGAGCACGCGTCAGGATTCGGCTTTTCCTTTGCATGGTTCGCCCAGGAACGCCAGGGCCCCGGCTCCGCCCGCAATCTGGGCATGAAACATGCGGCGGGCGGCATCTTCGCGTTCATCGATACCGATTGCATCCCCCAGCCCGACTGGCTGGAGCAGCTCATCAAGCCCTTTGCTGCCGATGGAGTAGGGGCGGTAGGGGGACGGGAAATTATCAATGAGCGCGATCCCCTGCTCATGCGCTGCTTCCACTACCTCATGACCGCCCCGCTCACCACCGGGGGCATGAGGGGCAAGGAGGGCAAGCGGCTGGCGCGCTTTTACCCGCGCACCTTCAACATGGCCATCTCCCGGAAGGCGTATGAAGCAGCCGGGGGATTTAGAAAGATGTACCATGCGGAAGACATTGAACTGAGCTTTCGCATCAGGCAGGCGGGCTTTGAACTCCTCTACGAGGGCCGCGCTCAGGTGTATCACCGGCGAAGAAGCAGCGTGGCCCAGTATGCAAAGCAGCTCTTTAACATGGGCAAAGCCCGCGTTACCCTTGCCCGGCTGCATCACCGAAGCCTTGAGCCCCTGCATGTCATGCCGGCGTTGCTGGTCGTCGCGGCCCTGTTCCTGGCGCTGCTGCCGGCCTGGCTCAATGCCGCTTCCTCCATACTGCTTCCCTGGGTTGCGGCAGTGATGCTTTTTCTGGTCGTACTGGCAATTGACAGCGCTTTGAGGCTGCGCGCGCCGCAGGCTTTTTTCATCGTTCCCTTTCTCTTTATCCTCCAGCAGGTTTCCTACGGCATCGGCTTTCTCATCTCATTAATGCACCCTGAAAAATTTGATTATTGATCGTGTGCGGCGCCGGTGCGGTGTATGGCACGAGAAGGATTGTAGTAAGCATGCGGCTATAAGGGATTGTAGGGGCGTACGGCGGTACGCCCTTAAGTATTTTCTTTTTTATCCGATAAGCATGATGCTATGCATGATAAAACCGTCGAGGAGCGCTTCAGGCGCTATCAGGAAGAAGTAAACATATACAACCGGATCGGCAAGGCCATTACCTCAAGCCTTGACATCGGGGAAATTTTGCAGCAGATCATGCAAACCGTAGGTGACTACTTCCGGCCCAGCAACTGGTCACTGCTGCTGCTCGATAAGCGTGCTGATGAGCTCTACTTTGAAGTCGCGGTAGGGGAGGCGGCGGGCAGACTGAAGAATTTACGGATCAGGCGGGGCGAGGGAATTGCCGGATGGGTTGCCCTGCACGGACAGCCGCTTCTGGTCTCCGATGTCAACCGCGACGAGAGGTTTTCCCACAAAATAGACCGGATCTGCCATTTCGACACGCAATCCATCATTGCGGTGCCGATGAAAATCAAGCAGAAGGTGCTGGGGGTGATTGAGATTGTCAACCCGCGGGAAATCATCAGCCTGAGCACCAGCGATGTGGACATTCTCTCCACCGTCGCCGATTATGCGGCAATCGCCATAGAGAATGCGCGCAATTTTCAGCGGGTGCAGGAGCTTACCATAACTGACGATGTAACCGGCCTGTATAACGCCCGCCATCTGCAGCAGATTGTCAAGGGGGAGATAGACCGGTTTGAACGATACCACTCGCCGTTTTCAATCATCTTTTTCGACCTGGATTATTTCAAAAAGATCAATGATACCTACGGGCACCTGGTGGGAAGCAGAACGCTGGCCAAGGTGGGCGAGGTTATCATGAACACCATCCGCAAGGTGGATATGGCGGCCCGGTACGGCGGCGATGAGTTTGTGATTATTCTTCCCCAGACCGACAAGCGGCAGGCCTACACCGCGGCGAGAAGGCTCAGGGACGCCCTCAACCGGGAGGTGTTTTTTATCGAGGAGGGATATAACATCAGCATAACCGCGAGCTTCGGCGTGGCCACCTACGGTGATGACGCCACAACCAAGGATGACCTGCTGCGGGCGGTTGATGAGGCGATGTACCAGATCAAGGAGACTTCAAAGGACGCCATCGCCCTCGCCGGGATACCGTTAAGTTCCCTGTAACGCGCCGCATAGACACGTCGAGGATCCCCCCTTTTTTCTTCAGCAGATCTGCGGCTGCGCATTGCGCGGCAAAAAATCTCTGGCAGGTTATTGAATAACACCAATCTGATACGTGGCTAAAAAGTTCCTTCCCCTGAGCCACATGCTATTCGGCAAAGCGTATCAGCCTGCTAGACACGCACGGTAAAATCGGAAAACTCGCCCTGATACGTTTCCCCCTCAACCGAGACGTCGGTCACCAGCGCGTGGGGAGGCCCCTGGCGGCACCAGCCGATCATGGACTGAATGTCCTCCGCATCACCTTCAAGCACCGCTTCAACCCGGCCGTCATAAAGATTCCTCACCCATCCGGTGAGGCCCCGTTTTTTCGCTTCCTCGCGGGTGCGGGCGCGGAAGAAGACACCCTGCACCCTTCCGCTGATATAGAGATGAACCCTGGTTTTTGACACGTGATCTATCCTTCCCGTTTTAGACAAACAATGTAAGAATGCCCCATAGCCCTGCTGTGTGGATACATTATTTCCCCTCTCCCCAGGCGGGAGAGGGTTAGGGGGCAGTAGTTTTATCATCACCCCCACCTTAATCCTCCCCCATCAGAGACTGTGTCATAATGAAGAAATT
>CAYWLT010000001.1:0-49024 GCA_964459295.1 uncultured Thermodesulfobacteriota bacterium | reverse complement strand
TGAACATCGCTGTAAACAGCTGTCCCTCTTCGATTAACGTTGGGACACTACTGACGCGCAATACCAGCTCATGCAACACCGCAGAGCAATGCGGTTCATGACATCACTCAATCCCTTGCCTTGAATACGGCAACCAACAATATACCGCACTTTGATTCCCTGTTCCGGCTGGCATGGAAAGCAAACCCCAGGAAACAAAAGGTCGATCGTTTCTCTTTAGGTAATTGACAGACACCCTCGAGCGTAAGATGACAGGGACGAATTTTTGCGCAAAACGACCAAAATTGTCGTCAATATTATGACGTATTACAAAATAATGACTTGACCAAAAATGGAACTATAAGAGCAATTTTTTATAACTAGCTGTAATAATGGAACTTCAGTGATTGGCATAGTAATTGCGGACCTTACATTAAAATGAAAAAAGCAAATCGGCATTTACAATAAATGAGTATCCAGTTTGTCGGTTGTCAGTCATCAACCCATCCGGTATCCAGCAACCAGCATCATTTTACCTAACCTTTGCATTTTTAAGTTTGTATTTTAAACCATGTGCCTGACGGTAGCTGTAAAAACAGGAGAGTAGAAATGCCTTGTGTGCCGGAAATTATAATAGGGAGGTAATGGTACGATGGCAGTCGAAGAGAAAAAAGAGAAAGAAGGAGCAGAAGAAGTCCCACAGAAAAAGGGGATTGCCATAAAGTGGATTATCATTGGAGCAGTGGTCTTGTTGGTGCTCGCCGGGGGCGGTTTTGCAAGTTGGAAGGCATTTTTTCATCCGGCCCAAAAAGAATCCGGCACAGAGAATGCTTCAGTGAAGGGTGGGTTAGGACCGACTATTGCCCTGGATCCCTTTATCGTAAACCTAGCGGGCACCGGCGGTAAAGGGTATCTCAAAGTTACCCTGGAACTGGAACTTAGTGACAACCGCATGATCACAGAGATGGAGAAAAGAAAACCACAAATCAGGGATACCATCCTTCTGCTGCTTTCCGGTATGACCTTTGATGATGTAGCTACTTTTCGGGGAAAAACAAAGCTGCGAAATGAGATTACATCCCGGCTAAATGGCTTGGTAACTCCCGATTCGGTTAAGAAAGTGTATTTCACCGACTTTGTAGTGCAGTAGCAGGGGAATATTTCGGAACGCCACGCACAAGGAACCTTAGCATGAGCCAGATTTTATCACAAGATGAGGTAGACGCTCTGTTGAAAGGAATTTCCGGAGGGAAGGTTGAAACGGAGACCAATAAGCCTCAGGGCACGGGCAGCTTAAAAAGATATGACCTCACCAGTCAGGAAGGGGTGGTAAGGGGGCGGATGCCGGTTTTGCAATTGCTCAGCGACAGGTTTTCTCGTTTAATGCGCGCCTCACTTTCCTCAGCAATCAGGAAACCCGTAAGCTCGACCGTGGTTTCAAACGACATGGCAAGGTACGGTGATTTCTTAAAAACTCTCTCCCTTCCCACCAGCATCCATGTTTTAAAGATGGAGCCCTTGCGGGGAAATATCCTCATTGTCCTGGAATCGAAGCTGGTTTTCCGTCTGATCGATGTTTTTTTCGGGGGAAGTGGTGCGGATACCTATAAGGTCGAGGGAAGAGAGTTCACCAGTATCGAAAATCACCTGGTCAAGAAGGTGGTAAATGTGATGCTGGGAGATCTGAAGGAGGCTTGGAAAAGTATACACCCTGTCTCCTTTCACCTTGTGAGATCTGAAGTCAATCCACAGTTTGTTACCATTGTTCCCCCGGATGATGTTGTCGTGGTCATCGCCTTTGAGCTGGAGATGGAGAATTCAGCGGGAAAAGTTTCTCTGTGTTTTCCTTATTCTTCTCTGGAACCGATCAAGGACAAACTCCAGGGAGGCGTCCAAAGTGACCCTAGGGAGGTAGATGGAATCTGGATTGAAAAGCTAACAAAGCAGTTGCACGAGGTCCCGGTCGAAGTGGCAGTAGAACTTGGCAGTGCGACCATAAAAGGCAAAGAACTGCTAAGCCTAGCCGTGGGTGATATCATATCTTTGAACACCTATTCAAAAGACGGGCTTGAAGTGAAACTGGAGGGTATTACCAAATTCAGCGGATATCCGGGATTGCACAGAGGAAACCAGGCACTGAAGATTTCTGATGTCGTTGAGAGGAGGTATTAAAATGGATACAGGAGGGACACTTACCACGCCCAGACCGGAAGATTCGGCCGCCGCCGGCGGCGTGGCGACGACAACCGCTGACGAGCAAGCGTCTCAAGAACAGGGGGACCGGGAGAGCGTGGCCGGTGCCGGCGTTACCAAGGAGGCGGTTGATACAAAAACAGCGCAGTTTTCTAATGTCCAGGATACCGGCAAACCTGCCGGAAGGCGGGGGCTTGATTTTATTCTGGATATTCCGCTGAAGGTCAGTGTGGAACTGGGACGCACCCAGATGCTTGTTAATGATCTGCTTCAACTGGGACAGGGTTCGGTAATTGAGCTCTCAAAGTTGGCCGGAGAGCCCATGGAGGTTCTGGTCAATCAGAAACTGGTTGCCCGGGGCGAGGTGGTGGTGGTTAACGAGAAATTCGGTGTCCGCCTCACCGATATCATTAGTCCTTTAGAAAGAGTAGAGCAGCTCAAATAATGCGGAAAACAAAGGAATTGTCTCATGGGCATCGACACTCATCTTGCAAAGGCTGCTGCGGTCACCCCGCCCGATTTCTTTTCCTCTGCGGTGAGGACGTTTTCAACTCTTTGCATACTGCTGGCGGTGATCATTTTCGGCTTTTACCTGCTCAGGCGTTTTTGGCCCAAAAGCGCGGGTTTCATGAGTGGCGAGCAGTGGATCAGGGTCATTGCAACAGGCTATCTCGCTCCCAAGAAGATAATCAGCATCGTTGAGGTAGCGGGGGAAGTACTGGTGCTCGGCCTTACCGAACACCAGATCAGCATGCTCGCAAGAGTAACCAATCAGGAAACGATCACCACCCTCAAAGGGTCTCTGAGGCAAAGGGAGAGCACCGGTCTCTTCCGTAATCATCTTAAATCAATGCTGTCCGGAAGACAGGATGAAAGAGGGCAGAATAACGTGCTGCTCGATCGGATCACGGGTATTCCCACGGAAGTGGTGAAAAAAAACCATAATTGCTAATGCACCGGTGGCAGCACCGGCTCGGATTATGAAGAAATACACGCGCTTTTCAGCTGCAATTCTGGTGATTACCGCCTTGCTGATGTTCATCAGCGGTAGTCTCATATACGCCCATGGCCAGACCATGCCTATCCCCAACTTTCATATTACCATCGGTGAATCCGGTGAGCCGGCTGATCTGGCAGTCACGCTAAAGATTTTATTATTGATTACAATCCTCTCGGTTGCTCCCACCATTTTGATTATGCTCACCTCCTTTACCCGAATGGTGGTGGTTTTTTCCTTCTTAAGACAGGCTATGGGAACCCAGCAAATGCCCCCGAATCAAGTACTTATCAGCCTGGCCCTCTTTCTTACCTTTTTTATCATGATGCCCGTGTGGAACGAAATCAATGAAAAAGCGCTTACCCCTCTTCTCGATAAAAAAATTTCCTACGAAGTCGCGCTAGATCATGCAACCCAGCCCCTTAAGGAATTCATGCTGAGACAGACAAGAAAAAAAGATCTTGCGCTTTTGGTGAATATTTCGCAGGCGAAAAAGCTGCAGTCCGCTTCCGATGTTTCGTTGACCGCATTGGTTCCTGCCTTTGTAATCAGCGAACTGCGCGTGGCGTTTCAGATTGGGTTTTTAATTTATGTGCCTTTTTTGATTCTGGATATGGTGGTGTCCTGCGTGCTGCTCTCTATGGGTATGCTCATGTTGCCTCCTATCATGATCTCCCTGCCATTTAAATTGCTGCTCTTTGTCCTGGTTGATGGCTGGTATTTGATAGTGGGGTCATTAATCAGAAGTTTCGGCTCCTGACCACAAGGTTATTGGCTGTGTTAGAAGGTATGGGGTATGACGCCTGATTTTATAGTTGGATTTTCCAAAGAGGTGGTCTGGATAACATTGCTGATAGCGGGGCCCATGTTGCTTTCTGGTCTTGTGGTGGGGCTGATGGTGAGCATATTTCAGGCAGTTACCCAAATTCAAGAAATGACACTCACCTTCATTCCTAAAATTCTGGCGGTTATCGCGGCCCTTGTGATTTGTTTCCCGTGGATGATGAGAGTGTTACTGAATTTCACGGAGAAACTGTTCAGCAACATACCGATGTATATTCGCTAGCCAAGGAGCGCACGGTTGAATTCCTTTGCTGTATCTCTGCCGCAGCTTCAGGCCGCAACTTTGCTATTTACCAGGACCGCCGCCATACTGGTATCGGCACCCCTCCTAGGCAGCAAGAATGTGCCGCTCCAGATGAAGGCAGGATTATCTCTGGTGCTTACGATTGCGGTGTTTCCTATAGTCGGCTTGCGGGAAGTATATCTGACAGACCTACCCTCTTTGGGATCAGCCATGGTAGGAGAGGTATTCATAGGAGTCATCATCGGGTATACCGCTCGATGGATTTTTGCCGCCGTTCAACTAGCAGGTCAGCTGATAGGTTTTCAAATGGGCTTTGGTATTGTCAACGTCATCGACCCGCAGACCAGCAGCCAGGTGTCCATAGTAGCCGAATTCCAGAATATAATTGCTCTCCTTATATTTCTGACGGTTGATGCCCACCACTGGTTCATTCTTTCCATAGCCAAGAGCTTCGAGTTGATCCCCCCCGGCGGATTTTATTTTACGAATTCCTTGACGGCGGCGGTTGTCAGATTGTCCTGTGAGATGTTTGTCATTGCCACCAAACTGGCGGCGCCTATCATTGCGGCGCTTCTTTTTACCGATCTGGCGCTGGGACTCATTGCCCGAACCGTGCCTCAGATGAACATCTTCATGGTGGGGTTTCCGCTGAAGATAGCAATAGGGCTTTTAGGCATGGGTTTTTCCTTCCCCATCTTCTTGTATACCCTGAGGCCGTTGTTCCAGAAGATGGGAGGAGAGATTGTAGTATTGCTGAAGCTGATGTCCTGATCGGCTAACCGGTTGTCCCCGGCCGGCATGGTGAAAGGTATGACCAGCCCGCACTATGGGATACGCGATGAGAGATGTGAGACAATAAATATCTATATCCTTATCCCTTATGAATTCTGTTCATCGCAATTCGGCAATTGAATTGCTTAATTATCCAATAGCTGTTCGAAGAGTGGGATATGGCAAGCGGATTTGACCAGGAGAAGACAGAGCCCGCAACTCCCAAACGGCTGCAGGAACTGAGAGAAAAGGGACAGGTTGCCAGGAGCAGGGAGGTTCCCTCGGTGGCGGTGCTCATTACCGGTCTGCTGGTATTTTACTATCTGGGATCATCCATAATCTGGCAGTTTATGGACCTGATGAAGTGGGTCTTTAACGCCTCGGATAGGCTACGGATAGAAGAGGCCAGTTTTCAATGGTTCATAATAGAGATCGCAAAAAGGGTGGCACATATTATGGCTCCCCTTCTGGCTGGAATCGTGACGGTGGGACTCGCATCCAACTACCTCCAGGTAGGCTTCCTTTTTTCACTCGAATCGCTGACCCCCAAGTTTTCCAAACTCAATCCCCTGAAGGGTCTTTTGAAAATATTTTCCAAACAGGCCCTGGTGGAACTGATAAAAAATATCGTCAAAGTTACGGCGGTAGGATACGTGACCTACCTCACCGTCAAAGGGGAGATGCGCCACATTATTCCCATGATGGATATGGAGGTATGGGCCATTCTCTCATACATGGGAAAGATTTGTTTTAAGATAATGCTGCGCACCAGCTGGATACTCATTGTGCTGGCGGCGCTGGACTATGCATTCCAGCGGTGGGACTTTCTGCAGCAAAACAAGATGACCAAGCAGGAAGTTAAAGATGAATTCAAGCAGAGAGAAGGGGATCCTTTAGTTAGAGCCCGGGTGCGGCAGGTACAGCGAGAGATGGCCCGAAGGCGAATGATGGATGCAGTGCCAAAGGCGGACGTGGTGATTACCAATCCATCTCACCTGGCCATAGCGCTGGAGTACCATTCGCGTCGCATGGGCGCTCCCCGGGTTACCGCAAAAGGAGCCCGTTTGATGGCAGAGCGCATTAAGGAAATTGCCAGACAGCACCGGATTCCCATTGTGGAAAACAAGCCGCTGGCGCGGGCACTATTTAAAGGGGTGGAAATAGGGATGGAGATCCCTGCCGTTTTTTATAAAGCAGTGGCAGAAATTCTCGCCTACGTATACCGTCTAAAAAAAGAGAGGATGTAGCATGGCTAAGCACTACCAGCACACTCTTTCCGGCATACCGTTTCTTACGCGTAACAGTGACGTGATGATGGCGGTGGGGGTGGTGGGAATGCTGGTGATCATGGTCATTCCCATTCCCACCATTTTGTTGGATGTCTTCTTGTCGTTCAACATAACCTTCTCGGTGGTAGTGCTGTTGGTTGCCATGTATACCTTAAAGCCGTTGGAATTTTCGGTATTCCCTTCTCTCCTGCTGATTGCCACCTTGCTTCGATTATCCCTCAATGTTGCATCAACCAGGCTCATACTCCTTTACGGAGACCAGGGGACGGCGGCGGCCGGCCAGGTTATTAAGGCCTTCGGAAGTTTTGTCGTCGGAGGCAACTATGTGGTGGGTCTGGTAGTGTTTCTGATCCTGGTGGTGATAAATTTCGTGGTAATCACCAAGGGCGCTACCCGGATTGCCGAAGTAGCCGCCAGGTTCACTCTGGATGCCATGCCGGGAAAGCAGATGAGCATCGATGCCGATCTTAATGCCGGGCTGATCAGCGATTCCGAGGCCAGGGAAAGACGAGCCAACATTGCGCGCGAAGCCGATTTTTACGGGGCGATGGACGGCGCCAGTAAGTTTGTCAGGGGAGACGCGATTGCTGGCATTGTGATTACCTTGATCAATATTGTAGGCGGACTGATCATCGGGGTTCTGCAAAAGGACATGTCGATCTCAGCCGCAGCCCGGGACTATACTTTATTAACCATAGGAGACGGGCTGGTCAGCCAAATCCCGGCACTGATCGTTTCCACTGCCGCCGGCATATTGGTTACCCAGGCTGCCTCGGAATCTCACCTGGGAGAAAATATGGTGAGTCAGCTCACGGGACACCCCCGGGCGGTTGCCATTGCGTCGGTAGTTCTCATCTTCTTCGGATTTGTACCGGGATTACCCACCCTCCCCTTTATTACGCTCGGCGGTATAGCGGCTGTACTGGCTTATCTGATCGCGCAGAGCAAAAAAGCGGTTATCGTACAAAAAGAAGAGGAAAGAAAAAACACTGAAAAAGAAAAGGGATATGAGAAGGTGGAAGCGCTCCTGCCTTTGGACCTTCTGGAGCTCGAAGTGGGATACGGGTTGATTCCCCTCGTGAATGCCGAGCAGGGCGGAGAGCTCCTGGATCGGATTAAATCTATCCGGCGCCAGTTTGCGGTGGAAATGGGGGTGATTGTCCCTCCCATGCATATACGGGATAATCTGCAGCTCAAGCCTAATCAGTATTCGATCATCATCAAAGGAGTGGAGGTTGCAGGAGCGGAGCTTATGCCCGGCCACTTTCTTGCAATGAACCCCGGTGATATCAAAGCCGAGATTGAAGGCATTCCCACACGGGAGCCCGCTTTTGGCATCCCCGCGCTTTGGATTGATGAAAAGAGCAAAGAAAAAGCGCAGCTTGCAGGGTATACCGTGGTAGACCTGTCTACCATGATTGCCACACATATCTCCGAGGTTTTAAAAACCCACGCATACGAATTATTAGGCCGACAGGAAGTGCAATCATTGCTGGATACCCTTGCGGTCAATCATCCCAAGGTGGTAGAGGAGCTGCTTCCGAACCTCCTTTCACTGGGCGGAGTGCAGCGGGTTCTTCAGAATCTACTAAAAGAGCAGGTATCTATCCGTGATTTGCTTACTATTGCAGAAACCCTCGCAGATTATGCGCCGGTGACTAAAAACCTGGATATTCTAACGGAATATGTGAGGCAGAAGCTGGCGCGAAGCATTACCAAAAAGTACGCGACGCCGACCGGCGACATTGCCCTGATGACCGTGGATAACGAGATTGAGGAGCTTATTACCAATGCTGTGCAGCATACCGAACATGAATCCTATCTTTCTTTGGAGCCAAGCGTAGCCCAGAGGATTCTCACTCAGCTCAATAAAGCACTTGAGAAATTTTCCAACATGAATTACCAGCCGGTAATTCTTTGTTCCCCCGGCATTCGATCTCATCTGAAGAGACTGACCGAGAGGTTCCTTCCCACGCTGGTGGTGCTCTCTCACAACGAAATCGATAAACGGGTTAAACTCAAATCACTGGGAGTGGTCGGGCTGAGTCATGCAGCTTAGAACATATCAGGCAGCCACGGTACAAGATGCGGTCAAATTGGTGAAGCGGGATCTGGGCTCCCAAGCAATCATTTTGTCGACAAAAGTTGTTGAAGGATTGCCCGACCAAGCAGGTGCCGGAAAGAAGGGAGTAGAGGTAGTCGCCGCTCTTGATTATGACTATGCACCGGCTGCTGATTCATCGCCGTTTTCCCAGATGGTTAAGGACAAAATTGCGTCATGGAAGGCGATGCCGGCTGAAAAAGAATCATTGTCTTTCCTGAAACGCGAACTGGATGAATTGAAGGAGACCCTGCAACGTTCTTTGCGTCCACTTGAGGAGTACAAAGGGAATTCTCTAGCGAAGGAATTGAAAGACCTTAAATGGATGGCCCGATTTTTTTTAAAACAAGCAACTCCGGTCCGGCACAGCCGGTTCCCGAAACTTTTGCTCTATTTTTACTATCAAATGCTGCAACAGGGCATTTGTGAAGAGATGGCATTAATGTTGATCGAAAGGCTGCATCATAATCTTTCTCCCGATGTTCAGGGCAATAAGGTGATGGTCAAGGACTGTTTGATCTCAGAGATGGAAAAAGAGATGCTTTTCGCCGGGCCGCTGCAGTTAGTTCCCGGAAAAACCAAGGTGGTTGCCCTGGTGGGATCCACCGGGGTGGGGAAAACCACTACCATAGCTAAATTGGCGGCCATTTACGCATTGAACAACAAAAACAAGATTGCGCTGGTTACGATCGACACCTACCGCATTGCCGCGGCGGAGCAGCTCCGGGCATACGCCCGCATAATGGATCTTCCTTTTAAACGCGTATCGTCCCCCCGGGAATTCAGTCACACCTTCTCAGACTTTTGCGACCGGGACTTGATCCTGGTGGATACGGCGGGAAGGAGCCCGCGGAATCTCACCCAACTGGAAGAACTTCGGAGTTTTCTCAAGCAATCCTTCCCTGTCGAGGTGCATCTGGTCATGAGCATTACTCATAAGGATGACGCCCTCTCAGCCACCGGCGATCAGTTTAAGGTGCTTCCGGTGGATAATATTATTTTCACAAAACTTGATGAGGCACACACCTTAGGAAGTATTGTCAATCAGCTTTATAAGCTGAGAAAACCCCTATCCTATGTCACTACCGGACAGAATGTGCCGGAAGATATTGAGGTTGCAACCAGAGAACACATAATTCCAGCGGTACTGGGGGAACGCAACGTCTACGATTGTTAATCTCATCAGAGAGGGCTTGTAATGGACCAGGTCGAAACCTTACGCAATATAATGGAAACCAAGGATAAAAAGAGCGGAAGCAATAACAGGGGAAGTAACCAAAAGATGTGTGAGAGGGGCAAAGATTCACCGGTTCAGGTTATTGCGGTTACCAGCGGTAAGGGTGGCGTCGGCAAAACCAATGTAGTGGCCAATCTGGGTTATGCCCTGAGCAAATCGAACAAGAGGGTAATGATACTGGACGCAGACGTAGGGCTTGCCAATATCGATGTTCTCTTAGGTCTTACTCCTAAATATACCTTACAGCATGTGCTGACAGGTGAAAAGTCTGTTTCGGAGATCATGCTCCCCGGGCCGGGGGGCATGAAGATTCTGCCCGCGAGCTCAGGCATTCAGGAATTGTCCGATTTGAGCAGTGCGCAAAAACTATGTCTGTTATCGGAGCTTAATTCCCTTTACGACCAGATCGATGTGCTGCTGATAGATACCAGCGCAGGTATTTCTTCAAATGTAATCTACTTTAACCTTGCCGCTCAGGAGATCCTGGTGGTGGTCTCCCCGGAACCCACCTCCATCACTGATGCATACGCCATGATGAAAGTTCTCTGTCTGAAATATTCAGAAAACCATTTTAGACTCTTGGTTAACTCTGCGCGAAGCGCCACTGAGGCGGAAGAGGTATTTAATAATTTGAGCCTGGTCGGGCAAAAATTTCTTAATCTGTCTATTGATTACTGGGGATACATTGAGCAGGACGAGTATGTTGCTAAAGCGGTGAGGCAGCAGAAAGCGCTGGTTGAACTTTATCCCCTCTCACCTGCCAGCCAGTGCTTTTCCGCCCTGGCAAGAAAAGTCTGTGAAAACCGCCCCAATAACCGTTCCCGGGGTAACATCCGTTTTTTCTGGAATCATTTTCTCGAACCCTCTGAATCATTTCCGTTATCGCTTTCCAGAATGTAACCAGAAGGGGGGAAATAGATGAAAAAATCATGCAATCAGATCGCAGAGAACATCCAGCACGGTAAAGAGGATTTTACCAGAAGGGAGCGGCTGATCATGGAATATGCTCCTCTGGTCAAGTATATTGCCAACCGTGTTGCCATGAGGCTGCCTCCACACATTGAGGTGGCGGACCTGGTCGATGCGGGCATTCTTGGTCTGATTGATGCGGTGGAGAAATTTGATCCCTCCAAAGGGGTCAAGTTTAAGACGTATGCCGAGATCCGTATCCGAGGCGCCATCCTAGATGAACTCCGAGCGATGGACTGGATCCCCCGGTCTATCCGTAAAATGATCAACCAGATGGTTAATGCCTATCACGAATTGGAACAGCGCTTAAGAAGGCCCGCCGAAGATGAAGAAATAGCTGAGTTATTAGGTCTGTCCATGGAGGGGTTTCATGAACTAATTAGGCAGACTGCCGGCATTTCCCTGATCAGCCTGGATATGATGGTGGATTATGATGATAAAAAAAGAAATATTTTAAGTTGCCTGGCAGATCCGAAATCTGACGATGCCTTTGGCATGCTTGGATTGGGTGAGGTTAAAGATGCCGTTGCCAAAGCTATTGGGGACTTGCCCCAAAAGGAAAAACAGGTCATTTCTCTCTATTACTACGAGCAGCTTACCATGAAAGAGATTGGCAAGGTGCTCGATCTTACGGAGTCAAGAGTTTCACAAATACACACCAAAGCCATACTACGATTAAAGGTCAGGATACAAAGTCTTATACATAGATAAGACCCTATCGAAGCGGCACACTACCATCTATATTGTGCGAATTCAAATCGCCAAAAAAGAAATTTTGATGTTTAGCGCTTTCAGGGGGTGTATTCATGGCCGAGAGACCAGAAGAAAACTTCAAAGAGAATCTCATCGAGGTGGATGGGGCGCAAAAGCGAGCAGAGCAGGACGCAATAAAATCCGCAGCGCATAAGGAAACATCTCGCACGGAATTGGGTGTAGATGGACCGCTTCAGGAAGAGCCGAAGGAAGATGCGATTCGGGGAAATGCCGGTCGCTCCCGCAAATGGAAGTATATAACGGCATTTCTCCTTTTGCTGTGCTTGGCAATCGTGGTAAGCGGCGGTCTGCTTATGCGGACACAGTATTGTTCCTCCCCCAGGACGGATTCCGCCGCTACTCAGGAGTATTTGTACGGACTGAAACCGTTTTTTGTGCCCCTGTCAAAACCTGAGTCGAAAAAATTTCTTAGAGTGACTATCGCCTTGGAACTGTCCGGCAAGAATGCCCCTAAACAGATTGCGACACATGCTGAGGAGGTTAGAACCAGCATCCTGAAAACGTTGGTCAGTATTCCTCCCCGGGATATGGAAATTAAGCAGGTGGAAGATCTGTTGTCAGAACAAATTATCTCCGCCATCAATCTCCTGATAGAGGGAAATATTGTAAAAGGAGTAATTTTTAATGACTTGCAGGTGGTATGATACCGTATAACGACCGGTGCAGGGGGAAAAGGGCTGGAGACACACTGCCCTGGTTTGGAATCCCCCAAAGGCGACACCCGCCCTTAAAAACATCCGATTATTTATAAATCTAATCCGGCTTCGGGCATGTATGAAAGATACGCAGGATAGAATGCAGCCGAACATAAAAGCGGCAAGCTCTTTGCCCCGACGAAGATTCATTGGGATATTATTTGAGTGCTGTAACGTCTATGCCCGCGTGTATACCAATAAGCAAATGACGGCCTATACGGGCTGGTGCCCCAGATGCGCACAGCGCGTGGAGATTAAGATTGATAAGAAGGGAACGAACAGCAGATTTTTCAGGGCGGCTAAAGACTAAACTGGCGCATCAAGCTGCAACGCATTCCTCGGGTTAAGATTTGAAGCTGGCCGGACGATAAAGGAAGAGGGCCCTTCGGGATGCTCCCGACAGGAAAATTACTTAGCAGGCGGCTGAAAAGCCCCTCCCCCTTTGAGAGACAAATCAGATTGGCGTTTTTCAACTGCCTGCTAGAGTAGTTCGCCGACAAATACATTGGAGGACGTCGATGTTAAGATCGGTGGACATGCAGCAAATTTTGCTGCAATCAACAACCTTGGAAAAAATTCAACAGGTGCAGCAACAGCAGGCTGATGTGGTGAAGAAGCATTTTGCCCAACAACTGCAGGAGGAGACAGAGCAGAAGAAAAAAGAAGTACAGGATGCAAAAAAGAGCAAGGAAGCGGCAATCAGAGATGAAGAAAGAGGAGGTCAACAAAAGAAGAGTTATGAGCCCGATGCGGTTTGCGGAAAAGAAGAGGACCATACGCAAAAAAAGGCTGCATTCGAAGAAGCAGATAAGGGTACAATTCTGGATCTTACGGTATGAACTACTTCGAACGGAGGGGAAGGCATGACCGGCTTTACTATTGAATTGTGGCTGATTTTACAGTTGCTTGTCGAAACCGGCCTGTGCGTTCTCTTTGTGTACTATATCTGCGAGGCTAAAAACCTGCGCCGAGCGACAAAGCTCGAAAAGGAAAAGATGAAGATCGTGGTTGATTCGCTGCACCAACTGATAAAAAAATCGGAAGAGCTAGACAAACAAAGAAAAAAGGCACTGGAGCTCTGTGGGAAAATAAGTGGAAAAAGCGTCGTCCTCAAGACCCGCCTTGATCGCGGCAAAGCAGAATGTGAAGCAATGGACTCAAGCGCAAGTGATTATGGAAAGGTGGCGCACCTGATTGCAAAGGGATTATCGGCAAAAGAGATTTCCCGAAAGCTGGGGTTGCCGCAAGGCGAAGTCGAGCTGGCAATCAATCTTAAAAGACAATAACCCATATCATGATCGGATTTGACGGAAAGCAGAAAGCAGGGTTGTCAATTCTTGCTACATGCTTTTTATGACAATCGCCGATGACTGACGACACACCGGTTCAGTGCACTCTTAATAAGCCCCCGTGCTCCCTCTTATTTTCCTCCTCCGTGAAAAGCCCCTTCCTTGCCGGACTTTCCGAAGACCAGGCGCTGGAGGCGAAGGTGATGAGGTGTTTAGAAGACAACACCTTGTTGGTCAACATTAACGGAACCACTGCGATTGCGAAGTGTACGATTCCACTGCACCCTGAACAGCAGGTACAAGTGAGGGTAGCCGCTACCCGTCCCCAGGTAGTGATGAAGCTTGTCGGGGAGGCGATACCGGACGAAGAAGCTCTCTGCACGCCAAGGCTGACCTCAAACCGGCCGGTTAACCGATCGCTTGTACTGTTACTCTCTCCTTCGGAGAAGGATTCCCTTGTTGCGAAGATTGCCCAAGGACAGGTATTGCAGGGAAAGGTGGAGAAGGATATTGCTGATCATATATTTCAGGTTACGTTTAGAGGATTCAAGGTTGCGGTTGATAGTACTGCCTGCCTGAAAGCGGGGCAGCAGGTGCTCGCCAGAGTAGTGCAGACCCATCCCCGGGTGGTTTTGAACCTTATCCCAGAAGGGATGTTGGAGCAGAAAGCATTATCCTTAATTACTGGATGCGATAACTTCATCGATTAAGAAGATTGAGCTTCACCAACTGCTCAATTGCGTGACCGCAAAAAGTGACCGGCAGCTTATTGTTCAAATTCCACTGATTCTACCCGAAGGGATTAAAACCGCAGAGCTTTATGTCCGCAAAGGATGGGGGGTAAAAAAGGGAAAAGCCATAGGGATACTGTTTATATCGTGTTCCTGCTCACTATGAGAAGCCCGGGTCCGCAGAGAATTGATACCCGCGTAATGAAAAAGAAGATTCACTGTACAATCCGGGTAGGCAATAAAGAGGTTGCCGATTTTGTGCTACAATATTCATCCGAACTATGCCGCCGGCTTGAATCCTTCGGCTACCGGGTGGAGCAGCTTTCCGGTGAAGTAAAAAAAGGTGACCCAAAGGAAGATCAGGACCCGAGTGCGCTTAAGGGCTTTTCTCTGCTAACCATGAAGCTGCTTGATATTACGGCATGAGAAGACCCAATAGTCTTAGCATTCCCATGACGTGCAACCTTCTAGTGTAAAAAAGCGTTCTTCAACTGTTTCGGATTTTCCTTCGGGTAGTAAGCAATGGGCGGAAAAGAGAAAAGATCACTAAAAAAGGCCGTAGCCTTACAATATGAGCCTTCTCTATGGAAGACGCCTTTGGTTACGGCAAAGGGGCAGGGGTTTATTGCGGAGAAGATAATTGCCCTTGCCCGGAAGCACCATATTCCCCTCAAGGATGATCCGGACCTGATCGAGATTCTTTCCCGGCTAGAACTGGATGAACAGATTCCTCCTGCTGTGTACCCGGTGGTAGCGGAATTACTAGCCTTTGTCTGCCATCTCAACCGGAAGTACATGGAAAAGCGCATCTGCGGTAATTGATTGTTTCCACTGAACCCGTATCCTGCGCTCTCCATATTGCTTCTACCGACGCCCGCTGAAACAGGCTATTCCGAACCGCTTCCAGCAGGCTGTTGAAAAACACCCATCTGATTCGTGGCTCAAAAGGATGTTTCCGGATATACGGTCCAAGTTTAGGTAGGAAAAAAATACCTGCCGGGCGGCGGTTATAAAGGGCTCGCGATCGTGACTCGAAAACGAAAAAACAAAATACGCCGTTTTTACAATTGGTTAAACTATTTCTTTATCTTGGGAAAAGTGGCATTCCTTTTGCTTCTCTTTCTTCCACAAATTTAAAAACGTAAGGAGTGAATATATGAGCAGTGGACTGTATACGGCGGTGTGCGGCGATATTATGCAGGAGAGGAGACTCGAAATCCTTTCCAACAACCTTGCCAATGTGAGTACGTCCGGCTACAAGGAAGACAAACCGCACTTTGGCGCAACATACCCCGCGCTGGATACCGCCGTGCCGACGGACCACGCTGATGCGAGAAGTTTAGTCCTCTCCCGAAAAATGAGCATGAGTTATCCGACGTTATCCGGTATTACCACCGACTTTTCGGTAGGTGAGATGCAACAAACCGGAAACGAGTTGAATGTCGCCATCAGCGGCTCAGGCTTTTTCGCAGTGAACACCCCCGGAGGTGAGCTCTATACCCGGACAGGCAATTTTTCACTCAATAGCAAGAAAGAGCTTGTTACCCAGAGTGGCCATCCGGTAAGAGGAAAAGAGAAAAATATATTAATAGAAGGGAAAACGATCGATATTGCCCGGGACGGCACGATAACCGTGGACGGACAGCTGGTTGATACCTTAAAAGTGGTTGATTTTGAAGATTACTCGGGCTTGGTAAAGGTAGGAGATAACCTTTTTAAAAACGTAAAAGGCACCGCCAATGAACGTCAAGCTGAGGTAAGCGAGGTACAACAGCGCCACCTGGAGCTCTCCAATATAGATATCGTGCAGGAAATGGTGAAGATGATAGATGTGACACGGATCTGTGAGTCTTATCAAAAGGTTATCCGTGCCCTGGATGAAATAGATGCTCAGGCAACCAAAGAAATAGCCGCAGTGGCTTAAGGTTCACCGGTTAAAAGGAGGAATAACATGTCATTAAGATCTCTATGGACGGCGGCGGTGGGTATGAGCTCACAAGCGCTCAATATGGACGTTATTGCCAATAACCTCGCCAACGTGAATACCACCGGTTTTAAAAGGAGCCGGGCTGATTTCCAGGATCTGTTTTACCAAAACTTGAGAATCGCGGGAGCAGCCTCATCGACGGGCACTGAAATACCTACTTCCAACCAGATAGGACTTGGCGCCAAAGTGTCGGCGGTCGACAAGCTCTTTGCCCAGGGGGATTACAAACAGACGGGAAACGAGCTTGATCTTGCTATTGACGGGCGGGGGTTTTTTCAAATCACTACTCCGGACGGTGAGATCGCCTACACCCGGGCAGGGGCATTCAAGCTTGATGGCAGTGGAAATATTGTTAACTCAGATGGGTATTTGCTGCAGCCCCAGATAACCGTACCGGAAAACGCGAGCCAGCTCACCGTCGGCCTTGATGGAACGATAACCGTGATGAACGCCGGAGAGACCGCACCTTCTGAGATTGGAAACATTGAGACAGCTCGATTCGCCAATCCGGCCGGGTTGACGGCAATAGGCAAAAACCTCTTCTTAGAATCAGAGACGTCCGGAAACCCCACCACCGGCACACCGGGGGAAGACGGACTAGGCACCATTAGCCAGGGATTTCTGGAAATGTCCAATGTCAGTATCGTGGAAGAGATGGTGCAAATGATTTTAGCTCAAAGAGCGTACGAGATTAACGGCAAGGCCATTCAAACCGCAGACGAGATGCTGCAAATGGCAAACAATATTAGACGCTAAAAGAGGGTGATATCACCATGAAAAAGTCCTTCAGGATATTAATATTTTTTCTGCTGGCCGGCGCGGTGCTTTCCTTTTCCGTATGCCGCACCCCTCCGGCTCTGGCGGTGACCACCGTCATGGTGCCGGCGCATGCTCAGGTGAGCTCAGACATGATTGTACTGGGTGAGATTTCCCAAATCGAAGGAGGGGATACCACCCTGTTGGAGAAGCTGCAATCCATCACGCTTGGCAAATCGCCTTCCCCCGGAGAAGCGAGGATTATCAGCGCCGATTATCTTAGATCAAGGGTGAGACAAAATGGTATCGGTATCGATACCATCGCCCTCCGTCTTCCTGAAAAGATCGAGGTGACACGCAAGACGGTTATCATCTCTCCCAAAGAAATAAATGAAATCGTGAGGAGCTTCATTCACAAAAAAATGAGCTGGGACCAAAATCTAACATCTATTAGGATTTCACCGGCAGGCCCCATTTCCCTCCTTGCGGGGAAAATTACTTATGAGGTCACACCGCAGAGAAATGAAGATTATCTGGGAAGTACCACCCTTGGGCTGGTGTTTATGGTGGACGGGAAAGCGGAAAAAAAGATCTGGGTAAACGCCGAAATAGAGGTATCCCAGAAAGTGGTGGTATGCAACCGGACCTTACCGAGAGATCATGTCATCACCCAGAATGACATTCGGCTGGATACGCTGAGCCTCAAAGAATTCCCCGAAGACGTTATTACTGACCCCCTGGAGGCAATAGGGATGAGCACTCAGAGGGCAATGGACATCAACCATCCCCTCAGATCCAAATTTCTGAAGGCTATGCCTCTGGTAAAGCGGGGCGACCTGGTGACGATTCTAGCCGAGTCGGATGTGGTAAAAATTACCACCCAAGGAATGGCAATCGATAACGGCGGTAAGGGAGAAAAGGTTCGGGTAATAAATACAGGCTCCCAGAAAGAAGTATACGGCAAGGTAAGGGACTCGAAGACGGTGGAAGTGATTTTCTAGCAGTCGGTTGAAAAAATGGTGACACATCCGTGGCTCAAAGAGAGCGCCTTTTTAGCCACAAAGCAAATGGAAGTTTTTCAATAACCACCGGGGGTTAACCCATCAGCTAACAGGGTGAGGTACAGGATGAAGAAGAGGCTATGTGTGTGGTTTGGTGCGGTATTATTGTGCCCGGCAATTGCGGTAAGCGGAGGATTGGGTCCCCTGGAGCGGCAGAGTCCGAATTCGCAATATCTTGATCACCAGGCAAAAGACATTGAGCAGCCTCCTTTCCGGTATCGCTATGAGGGTTCGCTCTGGCGGGACACCAGTTCATCAATGTATATGGATACCAAGGCCCGGCGCATAAGCGACATCCTGACTATTAGGATTGAAGAAATGTCAAATGTTTCTCAACAGATGTCGACCAAGACAGCCAGAGATTCAAGCATCCTTGCAAGTATCACCAAGTTTTTGGGATCTCCCCTCCACTTCGGTCTGAAAAACTTCTGGGGTAAGGATGACGAGGGAAACGACATCCCTTTTCAGCCGGAGATCACCAGTTCAGCAAAGAGTTCTCACAGCGGATCAGGGAAGATCAGCGGCAGCGATAAGATGATCGCGCGCATCAGCGCGAAAGTAATAGACCTGATGCCTAACGGAAATCTCCGGATTGAGGGACGAAAAGAAGTTACCTTTGATAAAGAGAAACGTTTTATTTTGTTGAGCGGCATCGTCCGGCCTGAAGACATAGAATTTGACAATAGTGTTGCGTCCAGCAGGATTGCGGATGCCCGGATCGAGTATTCGGGGACCGGGGTTGTCAGTGACAAGCAGAAACCGGGAGTGTTCCATCGCATATTTGACTGGCTCTATCCCCTTTAACCTCTGATCTATCCCGAGCGTGCATAGCATGGCTCACCAGTGGCATCCACCGAGAGACATGCCGAAAGGAACATAGATGATGAAAAAAAGTATGATCATTGGCCTGGCACTCGCCTATCTGCTGGTGACCGGGAAGGATTCCGGCGCGGCCCGGATTAAAGATGTCGTCAATATCGAGGGAGCGCGCTCCAACCAGTTGATCGGTTACGGACTGGTGGTGGGATTGAAACGCTCCGGTGATGATGATAAGACGGAATTTACCTTCCAGAGTTTAGCCAATATGATGACCCGGATGGGGATTGTGGTGGATAAAAAGAAGATAGACCTTGATAACGTGGCCGGCGTGATGGTGACTGCCACGTTGCCCGCCTTTGCCAAAGTAGGAACACAAATCGACGTGGTAGTTTCTTCCATGGGTAACGCCAAGGACCTGCAGGGGGGCACGCTACTGCTTACCCCGCTCGCAGCCCCCGATAACAATGTGTATGCGGTGGCTCAGGGTCCCATTTCTATCGGAGGATTTTCCGCCGGTGGCGCAGCGGGAGGAGGGGTTCAGAAAAACCATCCCACCGTAGGCTACATCCCGGGAGGAGCTATTGTGGAAAAGGATTTGTCCTTGCACCTGGCGGATAGAGAGAAGATTTCATTAAATTTGAATAATCCCGATTTTACCACCTCGCAGCGTCTCGCTACCGCGGTCAACCTGAGTTTCGGGGAAGTGCTGGCACAATCGGTTGATGCCGGTACGGTGGAGATCGCAATCCCCGCCAACTGCCTGAAAAATGTAGTGGGGTTTATATCCCAGGTGGAAAATCTGGAAATTGCGCCGGATGCGGTTGCCAAAGTTGTGCTCAATGAGCGAACCGGAACAGTGATTATGGGTGAGAATGTGAGAATATCCACGGTTGCTGTTGCTCACGGCAACCTGAGTGTCATTATCAAGGAAACCGAACGAGTATCGCAGCCGCTCCCCTTCTCCGAGGGTGAGACAGTGATTACCCCTGAAACCGCGCTGACCGCCCAGGAAGAGACAAGAAAGTTGGTTGTTATTCCTCAGGGGGCTAACTTAGGAGAAGTTGTCCGGGGTTTAAACGCGATAGGCGTTTCTCCCCGTGATTTGATTTCTATTTTCCAGGCAATCAGAGCTGCCGGTGCCCTGCAGGCTGAGCTGGTGATTATTTAAAAATGACTAAACTTACCTCTCTATCATATACGCCCCCGCTTACCGCAAAAGTGCTTACAATGGAAAAGACGGAAGCACATCACAAACGGGGGTCCGCTGCCGATTCACAAAAGCTAAAAGAGGCATGTGCCGAATTTGAGTCGCTTTTCATTAACCAGCTTATGAAGCAGATGAGAAAAACGGTAGTTAAATCAGAGCTGATTGACGGCGGGAAAGGTGAACGGGTGTTTACCGAGATGATGGATGAAGAGATCTCTAAGCAGATGGCTTTGAGACAGGGACTCGGTCTTAAAGAGGCGCTGATCGAGCAATTAACCGGCGAGCGGGGAAAGATATTACCACGCCATAGCAGAGTCCACCGATATGATAAGACTCGTGTGATGAGAAACAATAATCCGGTGCCCGAGCTCTCGGTTTCCGGAAGCATTTCTTCTCACTATGGCTGGAGGACCGACCCTTTTACCGGCAAACGAGATTTCCATAACGGCATCGATCTGGCAAAACCTTTCGGCTCTGAAATTATGGCGGCGGGAGAAGGAATGGTTGTCTATAGCGGATGGAGAAGAGGGTACGGGCAGGTAGTTGAGATAGCGCATAGCAACGGTATTAGCACACTCTATGCCCATAATTCACGAAACCTGGTGAAAGCAGGGGAAATGGTTGCAAAAGACCAGCCCATCGCACTGGTGGGAAGTTCGGGGCGTTCGACGGGTCCCCATCTCCACTATGAAGTGAGAGTAGAGGGAAAAGTGGTTGACCCCTCAAAGTTCACTCGTCTAAACCAGGCGAGGCAGTACGCTCAGTTATTTTAATTTTAGCCGGCGCCTGCAACCCGCCCCCCGGCCGATTCAGGCGCACCTTTCGCCATTGCAACGTGCCAGCATGTGCACTTCCCGCGGCATTTACCGGTCCTGCATCCCTATTTTTTAAGCTGCCCGGGGCAGGTTACGTTATCGCCGACCCGGTAGATTGCTCCCGCTATCGAGGGGGAGGAAGGATAAAGAACGATAGTATGCCATAAAGGACTAAAGATTATCCGATTTTTCGCCGTAGTATACATCGAAGCAACCGCCGGGAACCGAGAAGACCGAGCGGCGCAATACAAAAGAACGGTGGCAACCGGGACATACACTATCGCCGCGGACGACGTATCAGGGAAAATGATTCAAAAGTTATCTTCGACAGTTTTGTATAGTACCGCCATATCTTCCCCGGGCCCTAATCTGCGAAGCCATTGACTGTTCCTGTTTCTTCAAAGAAGGTGGAAAGCATGAATACCTTGCTGTCGGAACTGATTGACATTTTAAATCGGGAGATAGAGTTGTACAAGGAACTGCTTTCGTGCATTCAGCAGGACCGATGCCTCCTGGTTGACCTTCGGGTGGATGATATCTTTGAAAATATCAAAAAAAAGGAAACATTAAGCGTTAAGATTAAAATGCTGGAAGAGTCGAGGGTATCACTGGTTGAGCAATTATCCCCCCACTATGGAATTTCTCAGCAGCCGCCGACCTTATCCGATCTGGCATCGGCGGCCGAGGAACCTCATCGTTCAGCCTTGAACAACTCGCGATCTACCCTTCTTGCTCTGCTTAACAGCATACAAGAGATAAATCAGGGCAATTCACTGATTGTTAAAGATTCCCTTTTCTATTGCAATCGTTCGCTGGATTTTCTAAATCATTCTTTCTCCGCAAACCCTACATACCTGAACAGCGGAAGAATAAAAGATGCGGCGCGGTTTGGGAGTCTACTTAAAAGGGAGATATAGTATGGCCGGTCTAAACGGTGTTCTCAATATGGCCAAGTGGGGCACCCTGGCCCAGCAAGCCAATATAGAGGTGGTAGCCCACAACATTGCCAATGTCAATACCCCGGGGTTTAGCCGCCAAAATATTGTGTTGGAAGCAGGACCTTCAATCACCACTTCTCAGGGGCAAATAGGAACCGGCGTCAGGGTGGTAACCGTTAAGAGAGAATATGATAAGTTTATCAGCGCGCAACTTAATTCGGAGATCCAGCTATTGGGAAGTTGTAAGGCCCGGTATGCTAATTTTCAGCGATTAGAAGAAATGTTTAATGAATCCGACGGCTATGGTTTGAGCACCATGATGGGAGAATTCTGGAATGCCTGGCAGGCTCTGGCCAACAACCCTCAGGGGCAGGCGGAGCGGAGTGCGTTACTCGGTAAAGCAGAAATGATGGCAGAGGGCTTTAATAAAAAGCAGCACGAT
Organism: uncultured Thermodesulfobacteriota bacterium; assembly: GCA_964459295.1. Taxonomy (GTDB): domain Bacteria; phylum Desulfobacterota; class WTBG01; order WTBG01; family WTBG01; genus CAZWCD01. Next base: position 26,887 of record CAYWLT010000001.1, on the reverse strand, counting down.
CTTTATGCCCTGCAGGAGGACATTAACGGCAGCATTAAAGGGGCGATAGATAATATCAATGGACTGATTGACCGGATTGCCGGTCTCAATGTGCGAATCGCATCGATCGAAATTGGGGGGGGCTACGCTAACGACCTGAGAGATCAAAGGGATTGTCTGCTGGATGAGCTGGCGGAAGAGATCGGTATTAGCTATTTTGAAGAAAGTGCGGGTCAGGTTGCCATCTTTCTCGAAAATGGGAATCCCCTGGTGCAGGGAAAGACCGGCTGGCATTTAGTCGCGCAGGCCGATGTGGCCAATCACAACTTCTATCGGATGATGTGGGATGATGGAAATGGCGGCTTAACCGATCTTACGGAAAGGATAAGCCGAGGAGAGCTGAGCGGATTGATAGAAATGAGAGACACCGCTATTCCTTCTTATCTAAAAAAAGTGAATCAGCTCGCCGCGGGGATTATCCATGAGGTAAACAAGCTTCACTACTACGGTTTTGGGATCGACGGTTCCACCGAAAATAATTTTTTTCATCCCCTTACGGTGCACACCGGATCTTCGGGCAATAATGCCGGCGGTGCCTCAATCACTACCGGTGCGGTCTATGATACCTCCGGGCTGACCCTCGATGATTATGAAATTAGATTTACCGGAGCGGACACATTTGAAATACACAATACCACCGATGGAGCGCAGGTCATGACCGCCCGCATAAACGGCGTGATCGATAATGGCGGATCCTTTGTGTACACCAGTGGAACCCTCATTGAGTTTGACGGGATAAGGGCGGCAATTAACGATGGGGTCGGTGGCCCCGCGAGGGGAGATATTTTTACGGTCAATACAATCGAGGATGCAGCCAAAGCCATGGCCGTCAATCAGGTGCTGGCGGGGGATGTGGGGAAAATAGCTGCGGCAGAGGGAAACTCGGGAAGCGACAACCTCAACGCCCGGGCCATTGCGGCGCTGCGGGACGCATATACCATGAACAATGCGACCGCCGGTTTCGGCAGTTTTTTTAACGGGCTGGTGGGTGAAATCGGGGTAAGGGCAGCAGGCTCCTCCCGATCCCACGACTATACCCAAACCATGGTTGACCAGCTTAGCAACCGAAAGCAGTCTGTGTCGGGGGTTAATCTGGATGAGGAGATGGCAAACCTCGTGAGATTTCAACAGGCTTATATCGCATCGGCAAAGGTGATAGTTGCGGTAGATGAGCTGTTGCAGGAGTTGCTCAATATGATCTAGCCGGCGGTTGAAAAACACCTCATCTGATTTATGGCTCAAGGGGAGTATGCCTCGGGCGGTGGCGCCGTGATACGCCTCCGCCTTCGATCAAAAGGGGACATCCGGGAGGGAGCGCATGCGCATTTCGACTATGATGATGTTTGATAGCCTGATAAGAAATCTGGCAAAGGGCACCAACCACACCCAGGCTATTCAGGAAGTGCTTTCAACCGGGAAAAAGATCAACCGCCTTTCAGACGATCCTATTGGAAGTTCCCGCATAATTCGCTATCAGGAGGATCTCCGGGGGTTAAGCCAATATAAGGAAAATATCAAATACGGCTACTCCTGGCTGAACATGAGTGATTCGGTGCTGCAGGATATGCAAACACTGTTAGGCGAAGCGAAAAACATAGCCATTGCCCAGTCTACCGGTACGGTGAGCAGGGAAAGCAGAACCGGGGCAGCCCTTCAGGTGCAGAATCTATACGAACAGTTAATTAACTATGCAAATACCAAACTGGGTGGAAGATATATCTTCGCCGGATCCCAGACCGATTGCATGCCTTTCAATGCTGATGGAACGTATAATGGCAACCGGGACGATTTCACGGTGGAGATTTTGCAGGGGATAAAGTCTAAAATTAATCTGGCAGGATCTGAATTTTTAGTTACCGATCTCAATCCGGCGCTTTCGGAAGCGGCAGCAACCGCAGGAACTGCCTCAACCGCCGGCCTCACCGCAAAAAACACCAATGCCATTCTGGCCGACCCGAGTGGAGCAAGTGAGCATCGGGTGACCTTTAAACTGAGCAATGGTCGTGTACTGGAAGCGGCCTTTACCACCGATACCGACCCCACCCGGGATGAGCTGGGCGCGGGGATTGCAGAGGCGGTCAACCATAATTATGACCTCAATCAGTACATTCGCGCCGACTATAATGCGGCTGCCGGGACCATTACTTTTGAAGCCAAGGAAGCGGGTGCCGCCGGAAATGAGTACAGTATCGACGGGGCAAACTCTACCATTTTTGCAGGAACCCCGGTTGCCGGGTTTGTCGGCGGAAACTCCCATGTAACCTCCGGTTTTATCTTCGACGCCACTAATGCGGAGATCGTTTTTTCGGAAGCCGGGGGTGCCGATAGGACCGCCAATATTATTGCCGACGGGGGGGCGGCACCGGAACGGGTCTACACCGGTGAGCAGATTGCTTCCTTCATTGCAAGAGCCCTGGATTCCCAAAGTAATAATGCCTATACCTATAGCGTCTCCTACGATGCAACAACCAACCGCTTTACCATCGTCAACAATGCCGGCAATGGGGGAACCCTCAATTTGAGGTGGGGAGCGGCAGGAACCACTGCCGGGCAAACCCTCGGTTTTAACCGGGTTGACTCAGGAGCATGTGCGCCCGGCAGTTCCGACATCAGCGACAACCAGGTCGCATTTAATGTGCTCAACCAGGTGAATGATAAATTCCGGTTGACCATTGACGGTACTCCCGCCATGGCCGATATCGTTATTTCGGCCGGAGCCTATACCTCAACCGGCCTGGCGGCCGAGATGCAGGCCCAAATCAACCATGATGCCTCTTTCGCCGGCATTGCCGTAGATTTTGGGACAACGGCTGCGGGTCAGTTTACCATTACCTCGGGCACCACCGGAATCTCCTCGACCGTTTCTCTGACCGGGAATGCCTCCGATGATTTCCTAAGAACCATTGGGCTGGACCGGGGTTTTGCGGTTGCGGGCACCAGCCCTACCCCTCTGGCCGACCTTAACCGGGGTGCCGGGGTGAGGGCGGGCAGTATTACCATGACCGACCGAAGCGGTACCACCGCAGTGGTGACGGTGCTTGCCGGCCAAACCATAACCGATGTAATTAATAGTATCAACATCGCAGGGATCGAGGTGACCGCGGCACTTAATACGCAAGGAAATGGCATTGTCCTCAGGGACACCAGCGGGTTCCCCGTACAGAATCTGGTGGTCGCAGACAGCCCCACCGCCCGGGATCTGGGAATAGTGGGCGACAAACCGGGTACTATTTATGGTAACGACCTGAATCCGTCGTTGAGCGGTGCCACCCGCATCTCGGCATTGAATGGAGGAAAAGGTCTGACCTTAACCGGCATCAAGATTGCCAACGGCCTTGAAAATGAAAAGATCGACTTGCGCCGGGCTGAATCGATCAGCGATATCTTAACCGCGCTTAATCGTCTTGGCATCGGCATTCAGGCAACCGTCAATTCCGCAAAGAACGCCCTGGATGTGAATTCCACCTCTGCCCGGTCCGCAGCGGTAGTTTCGGAAATCGATGACGGGACCACTGCTTCCGGCCTGGGCATCCAAGGGGCACATGATTTCTTCAAGACCCTCGCCGTACTTCAGGAAGCGCTGGAAAAGAACGACCGCCTTGCGCTGCTTGCCATGCTCGATCAATTTGATCACATCCTGAGCACCCTGGTCGACAAGGGGTCCGAGATCGGGGTAAGATCCAACAAGCTTGACGCAATGCATAACCGTATCACCACCAGTGAAACCGAGATCAGTAATTTAAAGTCGGATGTGGAAGACGCGGACATGGTAGAGTACCTGACCAAATTTGCTATTCAGAGAATAGCGCTGGAAGCGGTCATGTCTACCGCCGCCCGGACCACTGAATTGTCCCTGCTTAATTTTTTAAGATAGCCGGGATGAATGCGGTTGAAACAATTTGCCAAAGGCCATGGTTTATAGTAAAAGGGAGGTGGATTATAAGGATGCATTAACCAGAGACCTTCAGTTTTTACCTGTTAAACGCGGGCGGGGTGTCTTGCCGGACGGCGATTACAGGGAAGGCAGACAATGTTGGTACTGACAAGGAAGTCGGGAGAGAGTATTGCAATCGGGGACGACGTAAAGGTCACCGTGCTTGAGATTAAGCTAAAACAGGTGCGGTTGGGCATTGAGGCGCCCCAGGGCACAACCGTACATCGCGAGGAAATTTACCAGAGGATTCTGGAAGAAAATAAGATGGCCGCACTCATCAGCCCGGTTCACTTCAAACAGATTGATGATTTCTGGAAAAGGAATATGAAGCGCTGAAAAGACAAACAATGCGCAGACTTCTACATGAGATATAAGAGGTGACCCGGTGGAGATAGAAACAACCCGTTTTGGCCGGATAAAAATTGATGAAGACCTTATTCTCACCTTGCCTGAGGGAATTTTAGGGTTTGAAAGCCTGAAACGGTATATTATTTTGGACCACTTTGACAGGGAAACCCCCTTTAAGTGGCTACAATCCACGGAAGATCCCTCGCTCGCCTTTGTCATAACCGATCCTCTTCTGTTTGTCCCCGATTACACAATAAAAATAACCGAAGAAGAGGTAAGGTCGATCGGACTCACGGATGCAGGCAGAGGCCTGATCGTGGTCATTGTCAACATCAAACGCGACCACAGTGAAATTACCATTAACTTGCAGGGTCCGGTTATAATCAATGCTGAGAAGAAATTAGCCAAGCAGACGGTCATAAAGGAAAGCGTGTATTCCGTGCGCCATATTATCTTTTCAGATACGCGAGATGCAGTGCCTGCCGGCGGACCTTCCAAGGTTAAGCGAGAGGCAGCAACCCATCCCCTTTAGCCAACCCTTGTAACCCTGCGGGAATGCCGCCCTTCAGCAGGCGGACGGACGAGGCAGACCGCAACCCAATTACGGTTAGACCCCACTGGCCGTGCCGGCTTTTTTCATCGCTTGCACCACTTCTCTGATCTGGGTCTCTGTCAAATTCACGGAAGAGGGAATGTTTGCTATGATGTCATGCATTCTCGGCGCCTGCTCAATTTTATATGACTGGCACTTGAGGTAGGGCTTTTGCAGGTGGTTCAGATGCCATAACGGGCGGGCTTCGATACCGTCGCTATTGAGATAGCGGAGTAAAAATTCTTTTTCTCTTTTATCGTGGCACCTGACCGCGTAGAGCCAGCGGTTCGACTTAGCATAGACCGGTTCGTCCAACAAGCTGTAGCGCTGGTCAGACAGCAGTTCCCGGTAGCGAAGGAAATTTTTTCTTTTTATCGCCATATAATCGTCTATCATTTCAAGCTGACCCATGCCGATTGCGGCGAGCACGTTAACCATCCGGTAGTTAAAACCAATTTCTCCATGGACATATTCCGTTCCTTCTTCCTTTGCCTGGGTAATCAAGTATTTTGCCTTTTTTGCCAGGCGCTCATCATTGGTAATGATCATTCCTCCCCCGCCGGTGGTAATAATCTTATTACCGTTAAAACTTAAGCAACCCAGCAGGCCCAGGGTCCCGGTTTTCTTTCCCTTATACTCAGCTCCCAGTGATTCGGTTGCATCTTCAATAATTTTTATCTTATAGCTATCCGCCAATTCCCTTAAAGGGTCCATGTCCACCGGGGTTCCAAAGATATGCACCGGGATTATAGCCGCTATTCTTTTTCCCGTGGTATTATTAATTAAATTGCCGTTAATCACGTGACAGCCGGTCTTGATAAATTCTTTGGTTTTGTTCACGTCTATATTGCAATATCCATCGCAATCCATAAAAAGCGGTTCAGCACCTACATATTTTACTGCGTTAACCGGCGCGATAAAGCTTACCGTAGGGACAATGACCTCTTCCGAAGGTTTTACCTCTGCGAGGAGCAATGACACATGTAGAGCTGAGGTGCCGTTCATGCATGCTACCGCATATTTTGCACCAAGGTAGTCGGCCATGTTTTTTTCGAAGGCATCGACGTATTTCCCGACAGATGAAACCCACTCGGTGTCAAGGCATTCTTTTACATACTTCCATTCATTTCCTTTGAGGGAGGGTGCGCTCAGGGGTATCATGCGGGCTCCGGCTTTTTTTCACCAATGATAATCCATTCCTTTATTTCATGGCGCATGCCGTTCATGGTTCGGGTCAGAAGCTCCGCTTCATGAAGTGTAAATCCACCGGTGAGGTCTTCCAGTTCGCTCCGGTCGGTAAAACGCACATACCCCTTATCCAGCAGGGGACCTTCCGATACGATCCACGCCCGGTGACCGACTTTTCTACCGGTGCGGTCACCCCAGCAGCCGGTTGCAAATGTCTGGGAAAACAATTTACCGCCTTTCTTCGCCACCCGCGCCAGTTCACCGTAAATAGTTTTTGCGTTATCATAGGAATTGCAGGAAATCGCCTCAATATCGATAACCGCGTCAAAGAATTCGTCATGAAAAGGGAGAACACTTATATCTCCGGTGCTAAGTTTGCCACACCATCCGGGACACTCCCGGTGCAGACGTTCCTCCGCCCGGGCAATCGCCGTTTTAGAGGCATCCATCCCGTAGACAGTAAATCCTTCACGCGCCATATACCATAAATTTGCGCCCGGCCCGCAGCCGACTTCCAGTAATTTTATGCCTTGACGATCTTTTGACCGGTAAAAATTGCGTGCGACAAAACGGATAAGATCAACCGTCGGGTATTTGCCCCAGGCCTGTGTTTTAAAAACTTCTTCCCATACCGGATCCCAAGTCATTCCCTGCCTCCTCCAGCTTATCGATAAAAGAGCACCCGATGTGCGGCAACACCTTGTTTTTCCTGCCATCTGCGTTTCATTTGATCGTAGTCCTCTGAAAAATAGATCTTTTTCCCGATCCGGAAGGAGGCGCGCAAATCGGAAAATCTTGATTTGAAGAAAAGCAGTGGGTTATCGGAACGGTTATCAGTACCGCCCCCCAGATGTAAAGTCCGGCAGGCAAGCTGCTGGCCGCGCCGGGCGGCTTCATCCATCAGCAAATAGACTGAACCGAGCTCTCTTGCGGCGGGACTTGAAGCTGAGAGATGATATTCCATGGCGTCGGCATCCGCCAAAAAGACTCCCGCGGACACCACCTCATCTCCCCGTTTACATACTGCACAAAGTGCCTTTTCCCATGATAGGATTCCTGCAAAATATTCATTGCTAAAATGATAAAAAGTATCCGCGTTCAATTCGGTCATGAAGATATCGTACAAAAGGGGAAATATCTTGATAAACTGATCACCGCTCCACCACTCAACGGTCAACCCGTTCTTTTTTGCTTTTCTCACACCTCTTCTGGCGAGCTCCCGATAGGCGGACGACACATGGTTGGTGCAAAGATTTACCCACACGGTCTCGCGCTCCTCCACCACCTCGCCGTGATAATAACACCAGTTGTGGAGCAGAGGATGAAAACGAATAAATTCCGCCAGAACATTTTGTTGCTTACACCAGGCACAGTGGGCAGACCATGCTCTGGTCAGAAATCCCGCCTCCTTACTGTTTGCCAGGGGGCCTCCGTAACCGTAGGCGGATTGTATGTCGAAGAACCCAGTTCCCGCTACCGGCGCAATATGAAAGGGGTGATAAAAAACCGACTTTTCTTCCTCGTATACAAAAAATCCCGGGGTCAATCCTCCATCGCGTTGGGCATCAGCCGCCACATAGTACGGATGAAGATACGGGATTTTCTGGTTTTCTTGAAACCGATTAAATACCGCTAATGCCTTTTCGTACTCAATCAGCATATTCATTCCGTGGCGGAGCCGGCGGTTGAAAAAAACCCATCTGATTCGTGGCTCAAGGGGGGGGGCTTTGTAGCCACAACAATGTATTTGGCAGCTTACGGAACGACCCGGTGCCCTATGGCTTAAACCGCAGACCGGCGCTTTTTCAACCGCCCGCCGGAAGCCGGGTCAGGCGGCCTGGTAGTGTCGGGCCCCTCTAAATTTAATTTTATTCCCAAAATATAGACCCTTAAAGTCATTAATCAGCGCTTGCGCCTGGTCCATGTTCCGAGTGGTGTGCCAGTAGTGGTCTCGGATGAGTTCTTTATTGGCTTCAAAGAGCAGCTGGTAGAACTCTCCTTCCGGTATCTCGGTAAAATTAACCAACCGAAGATCAGAGTTTTTAAATTTATTGAAGAAGTCCTCAGGTCCGGCTAAAAGCCCCCGGCGGATTGCCTCATAATACAAGTCGCATCCGGGATAGGGGGTAACCGGCCGAATGGTTCTGAGCTGATCATAGGTGGTATATTCTTTAATCAGCCTTACGTTATTTTTAAGCGATTCTTCCGTATCGCCGATATTGCCCCAGATGAAATTTAAACCAAGCCCGATTCCCGCCTTTCTTGTTATTTCCGCCGCTTTTATATTCTGGGCTACGGAGGTTCCTTTGTTCATCAGGTTCAGCACGTTTTGGTCGGAAGACTCCATGCCGAAATTGAGAAACTGGCATCCGCATTCTTTTAAACAGGATGCCAGCTCTTGGTCAAAGATATCGACCCGCGCATTACACGCGAATTTTATGGTAAGCTTGTTTTTCTTTAACTGACGATGCAGCTCAAAAGCCCTCTTTTTACTGGCAATAAAAAGTTCATCCTGGGGGTGGAAGTAGTTAACCCCGTAGGTTTTGTTCAGAACCTTCATTTCTTCAACCACATTTTCAACCGACCTGAACCGAATGCCATTTTCCATCCGGTAGCAGAACGCACACCGGTTTACGCAGCCCCGGCTGGTCAGTATACCCACGGCTCTGTCTCCTTTCTCTTGTCTGAAGAGACTCAAGCAGTTAGTGTACTTTTCCATGGGGAATAAAGACCACTCCGGAAAGGGAATGGAATCCAAACTCTTAATCGGCGGTCGCCTTTCATTAATCGTGATTTCCGCACCGTTCCGGAACGCGATTCCCTTTATCGCCGAAAGGTCTCCTCCATCAATTCTGCATCGTAATAGGTCTATAATGGTTTCTTCGGCTTCCCCCATTATCACCACATCGGCGCCGGTTTTTTTCAGCATGTATTCCGGGATAGGAGTGGGGCCGTGTCCGCCCAGGATTAACCAGCCGCGGTTATGCCGCTTAATGGTCGCGCAGAGGTCGATGACGGTCTCGGTAAAGCGGGCCGCTAGAAATCCTACGCCGATGAGATCGTAGGTGTTCCTGGCTAAATGGGCGGCCAGCGCCTGATTGCTGTGGTGAAAAAGGTCCTGGCAATACGCTTCAACCGTTACACCCTGTTTTTTTAAAACCGCGCCCAGATAGGCCGGACCGAGCGGCAAGTGATTGTCTTCCTGATATAAATCATGAATAATAAATAGCACCCTTCCTTTTAATGTCATGTGCGAGACCCCCTGAGAATAACCGGCTGTTTCGGTTGCGGTATTTATTACGGTAGTGACTGGGTTTGAGTCCGGCCTGGCGCGTGCAGGCTATCATCGATCAATTTACGGTAGGCCCTGCCCAGGTTGTTTGCCGACTCGTGGTGATCCGGCTTGATTGCGAGAATCCGCTCGTATATTTCAACCGCCTTTTCATACTGATCATTATTGAAGTAGAGGTTTCCCAGGATCTCATGCAGTTCCAGGTCGTCCGGCTTCAGCTCGATCGCTTTCAGCAGAAATCTTTCAGCCGACCCAACCAGGCCCCGCTTGATTGAAACCAGCCCCAGGTCGCGATATATCGCCGGGTTGTCCGGTTCAAGCTCCATTGCTTTACTCAAAGACTCCACGCCTTTTTCAAAATCTTGCATGGCAAAATAGGTATGTCCCAGGTGGTAGTGCGCCTCAGGCAGTGCGGGATGGCGGTCAATCACCGACAAATACTCCTGCTTCGCCCGTTCGTAGTCCTTAACCCGAAAATAGAAATTCCCTCCTTCCAAAATAGCCGCCTTTTCATAACGCCCTTGCAATGCCTGGCGGTAGAATTTTTCCCTTAATTTCCGGCAGCGGGAATCCCATTGCCGGTTCCTCTCGTTACAGGCATCGAGAAGATCTTTCGCATCGGTTACATCACTTCCAAGCGCGATGGCCTTTTCTAATATGGAGGCGGCGGCCTTAAATCTATTCTGTTCGTGATAAATCCTGCCTAAATAGTAGCAGGCCTCACTATGGTCGGGATTTAACTCGATGGCCTGCTTGAAGGCGGCTTCAGCCTCACGGTATATTTCCGCTTTAAAGAGATCCGTGCCGTAGCTGAGATAGTCTCTCCAGGTTTTCGCTGATTTTTCGAAAGTAGCTTTTGCCGTGCATTCCCGCGCAAGTCTCTTTGTGAGTTTTTGAATGTCGTCAATGAAGGGGGTAAGGGCATCGAGAAAGTTTTTGTAGTAGGTTGCCGCCCGATCCAACTGGCCCTCCAGTTTTTCATACGGATCATCGATTAAATCTATTTTTTTTATCTCCTCCCTTCCCATAAAAAGCACATTGGCAAAGTTGTAATTCATCAACATATTCCAGATCCGCCCTCTTCCCTCGGCCTGGCGGGTCAACATCTCGGCTTTCCTGGTGAGCTTGATATATTCCGAGCTTGTTTGCCTGCCCGCCGCCTTCATTGCCCGGAATTTTCCAATAATTCTTAGTATTGCCCGGGAAGCCCGTTTCATGCTTTTGGACTCTTTTTCAACAAAGATTAAATCTTTTTGCAACTCATCATATAGCGAATCATCAAATTTTTGGCTCTCCTCTTCAAGAATACTTCTTATTTCCGGATGGTCGACTTTGCAGTATTCGCTAACCGCATCTCTTAAACGCATTATCCTGGCGCCCTCTTTTTTTGCCCCCCCCTCGCTGGCATCGATGCACAGTGCGTTTGACTCGCGTATAGCCCTGTTTAAATCAAAGACAAAACTTCTGAAAGGCGCATCCGATTTTAATCGCTCTCCGAAGATGCCTTCACTGGCAAACCGGTCAGACGCTACATAGTGCTCCTTCGTTTCAATATCCCCGGCATGGACCTTGTCTCCGGAAAAGGCCAGGTCCATACCGGTGAGTATAATGGGATTGCAGCCCATGGCGCCGGCCAAACAAAATGCTAAATGACCCACGTGCAGCCCGGTGGGGACATATCCCTTGTCACCCCAATAATAACTGAGCATAGTGCCCAGGGTATCCTGGGTACCCAGGACAAACTTTTCTCCCCAAAACTTCCTGGTAATATTGTGATGAAGGGTTTGAGAAAAGACCATGTAAAGTTTATCGCTCATGTGAAGCGATGCATATTTTTCGTCATAGTTGACTTTGCTGTAATCGATCGACGGCACCAGGTGGGGGGTTATGCCTAAAGGTAAGAGCAGTCCCAAGGTTCGGTCTGCCGCGATCAGTATCGCTTTTTCCTTAACCTCTTTTAAAAACGCCACATTTTTCTCCAGCGAAGGACCGGCTCCTACGATGATTGCGGGAATACCCCTGAACTTATTAAACAATCTTCTAATGCCGGCGGATCGAATGATTTCCATGGTATTGGCGAGTATATTCCCCGCCATTTCCCTGCCTCCGTAGAGGACGGTATTGGCTTTTACCTTAATCAGCAGGGCCGCTTCCTGCGCCTTTTGATACAGGTTCTGGTATACCTCGGGATCGATAACCAGGGATGGATGAAAGCTAATCACCGATATTTTGGCGGTGAGATATTTCATCGTGAGACTAAAAATGTGCGGCGCTATATCAATGTCTTTTCCCAGCAACAGTTTTACGCTCGATGTTTCAAACACCCGTGCCAGATCACAGTGTTCTAAGGCCACCCTGAACAGTGCGGGATCGGCTTCACAGATAATGAGCAGGTGTCCGGTTTCCATGGCTTTCACTATTTCCCGAGCCAGATACCCAAGCCCGAAGCCGAGAAGAACCGAACCGCTGGTGCCGGACAGATCAAGCTTTTTTACGTGCCCTTCAGCCTTTGCCGCCGGATCAAATTCATCATGTACCATGACCCTCTCCCCGATGGGGGTTGTAACCCTGGCGGTGGCAATGCCGGCCTTTGAGACACACACCTCGATATGGCGCGTATCTATCTCCCGTCGCATCAGCCGGGCTATCTCGGGGTGCCATTTCTCCAGGGCTTTCAGGTTTTGTTCAAAATAGCTCATACGCTCTCCCCGTCCTTATGCATTATCAAATGGCGTATGCATCACCCTTGTATTCTTCCAGATTTTCCTTAAACCAGTTTATGGTTTTCTCCAAACCTTCGTCCAGATGCACCGCCGGGCGCCAGCCAATTAACCCGCCCGCCTTTTGATTGTCACAGATAAGCCGGTTGACCTCGCTGCGTGCCGGCCTGGTCCTCTCCTGCTCACATTCGATTTCCACTGTCTTTCCCATCATCTTCATCAGTTTGTCGGCCAGGTCGCCGATTGATATGCCGCGGGTGGTGCCGAGGTTGATTACTTCCCCGTATATCCCCTCGGCCTCCGCCGCAGCGATAAAACCCTGCACTGTATCCGAAACGTAGGTGAAATCCCTTACCGGGTGCAGGGACCCGAGCTTAATTGTATTCCGGGTGAGCATCTGAACAATCAGGGTGGGGATGATAGCCCTGGCAGACTGCCGGGGGCCGTAGGTATTAAAGGGACGAACCGTGATCACCGGCAGATTAAAAGAACGATAAAAACTTTCCACAATCATATCCGCGCCGATTTTGCTCGCCGCATAGGGAGACTGGCCCTGGAGGGGATGCTGCTCGTCGATGGGAACATACCGGGCGGTTCCATACACCTCGCTGGATGAGGTATGAATGATTTTTTCAACCTCACACTCCTGCGATGCCTGTAAAAGAGCGAGTGTCCCTTCGATATTGGTCTTGATGTAGGAAGAGGGTGATACATACGAGTAGGGAATGGAAATAAGCGCGGCCAGATGAAAAACCATATCAACCCCTTTGAGCGCAACTTTCAAGAAATCAGCTTCCCGAATGTCGCCGCAGAGAACGCTGAGGCCATTCATATCATTACGCTTAAAGCGGTCGATCCACCCCACTTGTTAAAGGCATTGTACATGGCCAGCGCCTTGACCCGGGCTCCCCGGGCAACCAGGCTTTCGGTTAAATGGCTTCCGATAAATCCTTCCGCCCCGGTCACCAGTATGGTTTTATTTTTCCAGTCCATAGAGATCATCTTTCCTTAGGCTGCACTGTAACAATTTACGGATGGGGGATCCGGACCGCATCCCGGTAGAGATTTCCGATGCTTTCGGCGGAGTGTCCGCTGGACGCTCTTTCCCAGTTGCATTCAAGATAATCCTTGAATTGTCCTATATCGGTCCACGGGCCGTTAATCAGATACCCGGTTATCTTCTCATTGCGGGAGAGCAGGTGGGTGACAAAATCGGTCATATGGTATAGGCGGTTTGTCGGGATCTCCTTGAGACAGTGATGATCGATAATGTAGATACCCGCGTTGAGATAGTACACGATTGAAGGCTTTTCACTCAGGTCAACGATTCGGTTGTGTTCCAGGGTAACCGTTCCAAAGGGAACATTCTTTTGGTTTTTTTTAATCGCCATGGTGAGCGCCGCCTCGTTATCGATGTGAAACTGATACATCGCTCTCAAGTTAATGGAAGTCATGACGTCCGCGTTGGCCACAAAAAAGGGGGCGGACATTTCCGGCAGGAGCGAGAGCGCGCCTGCCGTGCCGAGCTTTTCGGTTTCCTTGATATAATTTATGTTAATGCGGTAGGCGCTTCCATCTCCCAGGTGTTCCTCAATCATGGTGCTTTTATAATTGACGCAAATGAAAAAATCCCTTGCCCCCTCATCGCGAAACTTTTCCAGTATATGGATAATCATCGGCTTTCCCGAAACCTCCAGGAGAGGCTTAGGTGTATCCCGGGTTAAAGGGAAGAGGCGGCTGCCCAATCCACCCGCCATAATAACGATGGGACTGAGCAGGATCTTTTGCTGGATAAAGGTTTGTTGGAAAACGACGCCGATGAGCCGCCGGTGCTCATCCACGATGGGAAGATGGTAGATGCCGTTTTCCTTCATAATTCTGATCATTTCTCCGTCCGCATACCCGGACTTTAAACAGAAATAATTGCGGTTCATCGCCTTTTGCACGCTCTCCTCCGGTGTTATGCCGCTGAGAATGGCCTTGCGAATGTCGCCATCGGTTAAAATGCCGGACAGCCGGTTATGCTCATCCACTATCAGCGTGATACTTCTCTGATGCCGGTCCATCCGCCGAAGCGTTTCCCCGAAAGAAGTGTGCTGATCCACTATCACATCTTTAACCTCAGATATAATACTCATGCTGCTATTGCCCCGGCTATGATTGGCGAACCTTCATGGCGTGCAGCCGATATCCTGGAATTCCTTCTGAAGCAGATTCTTTCCAAGGCCAATATTTTTTAGCTTGTTTTTTATGCGGCGCGACGCCCCTCCTCCGCCGTAGGGGTTCACCGCGTCCTTGATGGAATCGCGAAATTTTGTTGAGAACCCCCGGTTGATGGCAGCCAGAATATCTTTTCTCTTGGCTTCGCAATGAATAACCGTTTGGGCCCGGACGCGGCCCTTCTGCCGGTCTCCGATATCAACCGTGGGTATTTTAAAAGACGGTGCTTCGGTCAGGCCGCTGGAAGAATTGCCCACCAGCATGTCTACATGTTTGAGGGCGCTCAAGTAATTAAGCCGGCCCAGGGAGTCAACCCCAATGGCCCTGTCGCCGTTTTCCTTCACAAAATCATTGATCATTGTGATGATAATCCGGCCATCGGTGTCCGCGTTGGGTTTGGTAAAAATGAGCTTTGTGTCATTAAGCCTTTTCAGAGCTTTTAACAGTTCTCCGAAATGCAGACCGGATACCTTTGCCTCCAGGGTGACCGGATGAAAGGTAATCAGGATGTTTTTCGCGCCCAGTTCAAATCCAATTGATTTTTCAAACGCCCTGCGTTCACGCAGCCTGAGCCGCCCGATGGCATCAAGGCCGGGCGCGCCGAAACAGAAAACCCGCGTCGGGTGCTCTCCCATTTGAATGACCCTTTTTTTGTATGTTTCCGTGGCGGTGAAATGAAGGTGCGCCATCTTGGTTATTGCGTGGCGGATTGCTTCATCAATAACCCCCTGGGTAGTTTCTCCGCCGTGCAGGTGGGCAATCGGGATACGGGCAGGCAGGGCGGCGGCGCAGGCGGCGAAGATTTCATACCGGTCACCCAGCACAACCATGATATCAGGTCCGAGCCGCGCCAGGGCATCGGCAAAGCCGATAACGCCGAGCCCCATGGATTTGGCAATGGCGCTCGGGGTGTCCCCTGACATCAGCATCTCCACTTTTTCGTTGATCACAAAGCCGTCTTCTTCAATCGCCTTGTAGGTTAAACCAAACTCCGGCGAAAGGTGCATGCCGGTAACGATTAGCTGTAATGCCAGATCGGGGTCTTCTCTAATTTCCTGCATTAGGCAGTGCATCAATCCGTATTCGGCGCGGCTGCCGGTCACAATGCAAATTTTCCGTTTCATGGCGACTCTCAAATTATTATCAGCTCATCCGCCTTAAAATCTCTCATCGCCGTTTTGCCGATCACCTCGTTCCATCGCATGGGGCTGATACCATGCCCCGGCCTTTTGGTGGTGAGGTTGTCTTCACGGAACGGCGTTCCCTGCTTTATATCCACCGCGGCAACGATGCTCTTTCTCACAATGCGGCTGATTTTCCTTTCGGTTCCGGATGGAGCCTTTGTCCCGTTTCCCATCGCTTTTTCGATATTTCGGATGCCCCGCACCAATGCCTTTAATTCTTGAGGCTCCAGGGAGGCGCGGTGATCGGGGCCGGGCAACTTCTTGTCCAGGGTAAAGTGCTTTTCGATTACGCACGCCCCCAGGGCAACGGCGGCAAGCGCGATTTCTATTCCCCGGGAATGATCTGAGAGGCCTACCGGAACGCCGAACCGATCCTGCAGGGTGCGCATGCCCCTCAAATTAATACTTTCCGCCCTCGCCGGATACTCGGAGGTGCAGTGGAGAAGAATTATTTGCCGGTTTTGCGTCCCGCCCAGTATCGTAACCGCATTTTCCACTTCTTTCAGGGTGGACATACCGGTAGACAGAATGATCGGTTTTCGCTTTAGAGCGACATGGCGGAGGAGGGACCGGTTGGTTAACTCCCCGGAAGCGATCTTGAAGGCGGAGATTTTCAAATCATCTAAAAAATCGGCGCTCCGGCGATCAAAGGGGGTGGAAAGAAACAAAATCCCCCGGAACGCGCAATATCGCTTCAACTCCCGGAACGCGCCGAACGATAACTCCAGTTTTTTCAGCATTTCAAACTGCGATTCACCTGAGCTCCCCGTGTTTTTCTTCTGGTAGTCCGCCTTCTGTGCCGTACGGGTGACTATCTCCTCCGTGACAAAGGTCTGGAACTTAACCGCATCAACCCCTGCCGCAACCGCGTCATCCACCAGCTTTCTGGCCAGACTCGTGTCACCATTGTGATTGACACCCGCTTCGGCAATAATGAAAGCAGGGTGATTTTCACCGATTCTCCTGCGGCCGATTTTTATCGCGGTCATGGGGTGACCTCTCCCTTCATGATCAGTTCCGCCAGCTTTAAATCAAAGGGGGTATCAATATCGATAGATCGCTCCCGGGGCATGATGTAAGCCAGGGTGTTCTCTCCCAGCAGTCGCTCTTCCTCGAGGAGGATTTTTCTTCGGGTGACATAAATAGCCCCGTTTAATTGATATGCCGGAGGCAGGTCTTGTCTTCGGGGATATTGTTCATCATCCACCTCCATCAGCGGATACACCCTGTCCCCCATCACTTTTTTCATCCAGTAGGGGTGATGTTCCGCCGGACAGAGTGAAACCACGGAATCCGCCCCCGCCTGCAAACATAAAAGCACCGCCTGATCGATGTCATTGGCTGAGCGCAGCGGACTGGTCGGCTGCAGACACACGATAATATCATCCGGCTTTTCTTTTTTGTCCGACAGGAACCGTACCGCGTGCCGCAAAACAGATGTGGTGGAGGCGGTATCGGTTGACAGGCAGGGAGGTCGTAGAAAGGGAACTTCCGCTCCAAAGTGCCGCGCGATGCGCGCAATAACCTCATCGTCGGTTGAAACAACTGTTTGCTGTACGGTTTGCGACCGGAGTGCGGCAATAATGGAGTAGGCGATTAAAGGCCTGCCCAGAAGCATCTGTATATTCTTCCGGGGAATCCCTTTGGATCCGCCCCGGGCCGGTATGACTGCGAGTATCTTCTGATCTCCTATCGTGGATCGGTTCATGCGGTTATCCGAAGGTGGGTCATTACCAGCCTTATGCCTGCCTCCTTATGCAACCTCTGGACATCCGTGGTGCAGGCCTGCTCTCTTGCTTTTTCTGACTGTCATGGCATGAAGCGCTTATGGTACGTACGGAAATCCCTTTTTTCGCAAGATGGCGTATCTGGGCGTAGATTTCATCTTGTCTTCCGATTGAGGCGATGATTACTCCATCCGGATTAACCCGCTCAATATATTCGGGTCCCTGTATGATCAGATTGCCGAAAAGCGTACCTTGTTTTTTAGGATCGTTATCAACTACCCCGACGATTTTAAGATCGAGGGATTTTCGGGCATTGTAGAGAAGCTCCGCGGTTGCGCCGGCACCGAAGAGAACGACACGGCGAATTCCTTCTTCATAGATTTTCTTAAGTCTTTGAGTAAATTCCCACTTGGCTGTCTGGTAGAGGCCGGTAGTTTCTAATATATAGGCGACAAGCAAAGACATCTTTTCCTGTAAACCCTTACCGGTAAGATTATAACTGATCGTCCTATTGGTATTTCCCTGAATCAGGATCAACCGTTCATGTGAAAGTTCGCGGATGTAATTGTTTACCATGGATGAAGTTAAACCGGCCTCCTTCGCCAGGCTGCTCTGGCTGCTCCGGGGAGTCCTCTCAAGTGCGCTGAGGATGAGCAGCCGGTTGAAAAGGGGCGAATGCTTGAAGAATTTTAACCCATTGTTTTTCATCGTTGCTTCCAACTGTCCATTCACTTAATGGTTGGTTCGGCCGGATAAAAAATAACTTTAGCCCTTTTTTTCATTTCAATATTTTTTGCCGGCGGAACCGGCCTTGTCGCGGTCGGAGAAAAAACCATATCCGCCTGAAAGTCATGCCGCACTATTGTAAAATAGAATTAAAGGTTTGTCGGCCCGGTACCGATATCATACAGCAACTCAAGCGGTCTACGAACAATGCAGGTGGTCAACATAGAAGGGTTGTGGGCAGCAACAATGATGATATGAAAGGAGGGATGAACGAAGAGGTTTTGAAGCGAAACCTGGCAGAAGCCGCCCCGGTTGCATAATAACTACTATTGGCGCCGGGCTAGAGCGTTCTGCGAAAAATGGCTTCATCGACAGTACCACCAAGGACATGGACGTCCACCACTAACACACTTACAAGGAGGTAATGACTATGAGTTTCAGAATCAACACCAATATAGCTGCATTAAATTCACAGCGGCACTTAACCAACATCAGTGAGAAGCTGGACAAGTCGCTGGAGCGTCTGTCATCGGGCCTTCGCATTAACAAGGCGGCGGATGACGCCTCCGGCATGGCCACCTCGGTGTATTTGAGGGGCCAAATCGGCGGATTGAATCAGGCGGCGAGAAATGCCAATGACGCCATCAGCATGACCCAGACCGCGGAAGGCGCGCTGGATGTTTCAACCAACATTATTCTGCGCTTAAGGGACCTTGCGGTACAGGCCGCAACCGACACCACCAACCGCGACCTGCTGATCTCGGAAGCGAATCAGCTGATTGCCGAATTAACCCGGGTGGCCAACGACACGGAATTTGTCGGCAATACCCTGCTCAACGGCAGCTTCACCTCCGGCAAGATCCAGATCGGCGCTAATCAAGGCCAGACCATCAGTTTCTCCATCGGTGACATCAGGGCAGCCGCCCTGGGTGAAAGGGCAACGGCGGCCGCTACCCTTGCCAGCGGAACTACCCAGGGAGGGTTCAGTGTCGGTGAATTTACCATTAACAACCGGCTGGTAGCCGCCACCAAGGAGACCGATGATCAGGTGTCGATTCTGGACCTGGTCGGGACTGAGATCGATGTAGCCGGCGCAAGCGGGGTTGAGATTAGCGGATTGGTGATAAACGGCGCAACCATCGCCACGGTTACCCTGGGCGACGGCGGCGCTGGGTCGATAGCGACAGACATGATCGCCGACCTGACCCGGGCGATAAATTCCGCTGCTGCTAAAACCCATGTTACCGCACGGGCGGGATCCGGTAATAGCATCGTTTTGACGGCTGATACCGGAAAGAATATTAACTTTGACTTGACCAACTCGAGCCGGACCGCCGCCTCCCTGAGCACCTTAACCGGTTTATCGGCCGCCTACTTTGTCGATGGTGCGGCAAACACCGTTTACAATGGTGAGACCAGTGCGATTGCCAAAGTGGCTGCTATCGATTCGATAAAATCATCTACCAAGGTGGATGCCTTGACCGTCGCCACAACGGTGACCGGTTCGGCGGCAGTCGCGGCCGGAACCCTTGCGGCCGGCGCTCTCTATATTAATGGCATCGAGATCGGTGCGACAACCGTGCTGGATGGTGACAGCAGTGGTTCGCTGCTCGCCGCGATTAATGCCAAAGCCTCCACCACCGGGGTGAGCGCGAGCCTGGACAATCAGAACCGGCTGGTGCTCAACGCCGCCGATGGAAGAAACATTTCGGTCGTGGCGCGATCCGCGGCCGCAACCGCCACCGGCATCAGCACGGATGTCTACCGGGGCGGGGTAAAACTTAATTCATCTGATAACTTTACCATCACCGGTTCAAACGCCGATTTGGGTAGCATAACCGCAAAGACCTACACCACCTCACTTGACCATGCGGTGAGCTTAATTGATCTCTCTACCCAGGCCGGGGCTGATGATGCGCTGGCAACCCTGGATGCCGCCATGTACCAGGTTAGTAGAACCAGGTCGGGCCTTGGCGCCATTCAATCAAGGGTGACCATGACCATCCAGAACCTGACCACCACGGCGGAAAACCTGTCGGCATCCGAATCTCGCATCAGGGATGTGGATTTTGCCGAAGAGACGGCGGTCTTTACCAAAAACTCCATCCTGACACAGGCTGCAACGGCTATGCTGGCCCAGGCAAATCAGCTGCCGCAGTTAGCGCTGCAACTGTTGAAATAACCGGGAATGAAGGATAGCCAACCTTCGGGGGCGGGAGATTATGCTCCCGCCCCCGAAGGCACATGGCGAGGAGGTGAAGGTAATGGCCTCTAACATAAATGAGATTACGGTCCCTGTGGTTAACAAGCTTCGCAACTTGTCTTCGGGGGTCTCAACGCCGGTACTGCAAAATAACTCGAATGCACTGCAGGAAAGAAACGGTGCGGGCAAACCTTCACAAGGCAGCGGAAGGGTTGATGCGGTTAATGAAAATGAAAGGCTTTCGAGCGAAGAAATCGAGAGAATGCTTCAAGAAAAAAATGATCTGGCCAGGCACCTAAACAGAAAGCTGATATTTTCTTATGATGACCGAATAGGCAAAGTGATCGTGAAGGTTACGGAAGGTGATTCCGAAGAAGTAATTCGGCAAATCCCCCCTGAAGAGATGATTCGTCTCGCTTTAAAGATAGAAGGGATGATGGGGATGCTCTTTAATCAGAGCATTTAAAAAGTATGCAACAAAGAGGAGGGTAACATATTACCCTCCTCTTTTACCTGAAGCCCGCCACCTCCTTTCGCCAATTACTATATGCTCATTTAATCTATCAGCTGGTATGAATATTGCTGTTATAAATCGACATGTCGGAGAAAAAAAGCGAAAGAGTGAAGTGCAACCAGGAAATAAGATGAGTTTTCTTAATTGGTTAGAACGAATCACCAACAATATTGATCGTCTCTGGTAATTATCATTGCCGCCGTCGAGAAGGGACAAAATTACCTACTAAATCCGATTGAAGTAAATTAGGGTGCCAATTTTTTCGGACACAGATCATCAGTTTTATACATTACAAATTGATGACTTCTTTATTTGTTTTTGGGTTTTTTAATTTTAACCGCTTTTACCTGCGAAAATCTCTGTTCGATTAGAGGGAAACTATATGGGCGTTGCCTCAAGCCTGGGACTCATTTCCGGCATCAATTATGAAGAACTGGTGAGCAAGCTCATCCAGCTGGAAAAAAAACCCATTACCCTGCTTCAGCAAAGAAAACTGGGCATTCAGACCAAGATGGGGGCGCTCGATTCTCTTAGCGTGAAACTTGGCTCGCTCAAGGCCGCGGCCGCGACCCTCAACAATGTTGGTTTGTTCAGCACAAAATCGGTTGAGGTGACCAACGGGGGAAACGATACCTACTTAACCGCTACCGCCAGCAATACTGCCGCGCTGGGGACTTATGAGGTGTACGTTGATCAGCTTGCCCGGGCCCACAAGATTGCATCGCAGGGCTGGGTGGATGCCGGCGCCACCCCTATACTGAACAGCACCGCCTATCCCGCGGGAGACAATTTCAGTTTCAGGGTAGGAGACTCGGGGGCAATTCATAATATCCATATTAGCACCTCGACTACTCTACAGGAGCTCCGCGACTTGATCAATTCCGCCGGTGCCGGGGTTACCGCCACGATCTTGAATGACGGAACGGACACCAACCCTTTCCGACTGGTGTTAACCAGCGATATTACCGGGGTATCCAACGATGTCCAGATAACCGCCAATGCGACCCAGCTTAACTTTATGGATAAGCTGATTGAAGATGCGACCGCCGATACCACCAACAGCGGAACCTATACCGGCGCCGTTACCTCCAATTCATCGGAATACTATACCGGGTCCGCCAACAAAGCTTATATCATCGAGACCATAAGGCCGGGTTCAGTGGGAGTCGCGGGTGACGCCCGGTACAGGTATTCAACTGACGGCGGGATTACCTGGCATGACAATGGCGGAAATGGTTTTGTTTTTTATACGGCGGGATTTACCAACATTGGTTCCACCGACGGGACCAACAGTACGGGTAACACGGAGAACGTGAAAGTGCAGTTTAGCGACAGCGGAACCGTGTCGGCGGGCGACACCTTCCGGGTAGATGTGTTCAACCCTACCTTCACTCATGCGCAGGATGCGGTGATCCGGGTGGACAACCTTACCCTGAGCAAGCCCGGCAACACCATCGATGATGTGATTGATGGAGTAACTCTGAAGTTGACCAGGGCCAATTCCTCGGTAGCCAACCTGGTGACGGTGTCTCAGGAAGACATGAGTCAGATTCAATCAAACATTGAGAATTTCGTCTCCGCTTACAATACGGTAATGCAAGACCTTTTTGCCACCTTTGCTTATAACCCGGATAATCCCGCCAACAACCCCTTAAGAGGCGACTATACGGTGAGGGGTATTCAGGCAAGTTTAAAGAATGTCGTGTTGAATACTATCCCAAATCTCACCGGAAGCTACATCTCACTGTATCAAATCGGCATAAGCGTGGATAACAGCGGTTTGCTTTCCATCAATAGCGCCGAGTTAAGCAGGGCGCTTAACTCTGATCCGTTAGCGGTAATGAAGCTTTTCACCGACTACGGCACCCCAACCGACAGCACAATTCAATATATTGGCAAGACCGCCAATACCGTTGCGGGAAAATACAGCATTTATATCCAGACTCCTCCGGATCATGCAACCTATGAAAGCAGCCAGATTATCGACGGCAGCGGGATCGTCGAAGACGAGACGTTGACCTTTACCTATACTGCAGGATCTACCGAGACCGGGCCGGGCGTGATTGCCTTTACCGTAAATCTCACTTCCGGGGACACCATCAACACCATCGTGAGTAAATTGAACAGCAAATTCAACACGGAAAAAGCGGGGCTTACGGCTACCAATAATGAGGGTAGACTGAAAATTACCTCCGCCGACCTCGGGAGCGATGTAAAATTTACCGTGATATCCGACAAGGCTGCCGCGGATCAGTCGGGCGTTGGAACCAGCCTGGTGAGCAGGAGCGGTACCGACGTAGTGGGGACGATTAACGGTCATGCCGCCTACGGTAAAGGAAAATATTTAACCGGGGCAACCGGTTTCCCTGAAGAAGGCTTGAGGATAAGCGCCACCGCCGCCGGCGGGAAAGGGCATATCTATCTTTCCTCCGGGGTGGCCGCCCGCCTGATTGCCCAGCTCGACCCCGTCATCAACGTCAACAAGGGTGCTTTCGCTTACCGGAATAAAACCTACCAGGCCATGATCGATGATATTGATGATCAGATTGAAACTAAGGAGACGAGACTTAATGATATGGAGGTAAACTTACGCAAGCAGTTCGCAAACCTGGAGATCTTACTCAACTCACTGCGGTCGCAGGGGGAATATTTGAGCACCCAACTGAATAATCTTCCTGGTTTATACAAAGCAAGCAAGTAACATTGCGCAATTTGAGGTTTTGCGAATTGCTCATTAAAAATCCGGGTGATATGGAAGGAGAGAAGAATGTGTGCCAATATTGCATATGACGAATACAAAAAGCATAAGGTGGTTACTGCCAGTGGGGTGGAGCTCATCGTTCAGCTATACGATGAGGTCATAAAAAACATTCAGCATGCAAGAACGATTCTGAAAAAAAGTGAAAAGCTGACCTTTGATGAACTTAAGGAAAAGACCCGATCCATAGGTAAGGCGGTGAGCATTGTTACCGGGTTGGCCGAAGCGCTGGACACGGAACGGGGGGGGGAAATCTCCCTGAACCTGGGAAAACTTTATGAATTTGTGAACATGAGGCTGCTCAGCGCAAACTTGAATGGCGATCCGGTAATGCTGGATGAATCATTGAGAATTTTATCCGAATTGAGAGAAGGATGGGTGGGCATCCTGATCCAGGAAAACCAATGCCGGCAAAAGGCGAACTGTCGTAAGAGCGAAGCGCCGGAAGCGGGATTGCCCCGGGAAGCGTTGCAGGATAAAAGACATGAGATGTACAACCGCCTGGCGATTAAATTATAAATTTTCAACACCCGGCTGTCCTGGTACGGCGATTGGGGAAGCGGCCGAGGGAAGGAAGACGGTGGAAGACTACTTGCGTTTATTGGGGAAACAGATTGACAAGAATCAGAGGATCAACGCACTGGCAAAACAGGAGAGGGATGCCATTGCTGCAGGAAATATCGCCCTGGTTATGGAAAGCGATGCCGTCAGAAGCGAGATCATCGGGCAACTGAATGCCCTGCAGGTGGTAATGGATCCATATCTTAAGGAGTTGCCGGATAAGCTCGGATACGTATCGGCCCGGCTCAAGGACCAGATTATAATAATGAGCGCGCGACTTGAAGCGATTATCAAGGAGACCCTTGCGATTGACAGGGAAAGCGAGATTAACCTGCAGAAGTTTAAAGAGGGGGTTGGAGATCGCGTGAAAGAGATAGGAAAGGGAAAACAGGCATTGAGCGGTTACAAGAGCCCTTCCCGGAATAACCCGAAACTGTTCGACGGCAGGGTATGATCCGTCCTGAACTGCGCTTGAGTTAACCGTGACCCAGCGTGCCCGGCGTGTCAACGGTAACTATGCTGCCGCCTTCCTCCCGGAATTTTTTTCTTCGAACAGCTTCTTACCCTCAAAAAATATTTCCAGCGGAGTCCTGCTGGTATAGCGCGTCCAACACTTCTTGACGTATTAAAGATTCCATTGCATTGCAAATTCCGTGCACCAAGCGAGGTTCGGGACTGATGGGAGACGCTTTATGGAAGTCAGGTGAAACGTCAGCGCAATGGAAACCTTCCCAAACAGAACGAGCTTAGATCAGGCATATATCAGTTTTTGGTTTCTTTTATTATCATATAGGTAGAATGACCAAGCCACTTTGATTGTATTTTCCTGTTTTGACACCCCACAAGAAGCCTTAGCCTGTCAAATTGTTTATTTTTATATAGCATGCATGGGATCATAAATAGTCAATTGGTAAAAAACACTAAAGTTTTTTTGTGCCATTCCGATTACTCAATGCGAAGCGATCGGAAAAACTACCAACTTCGATATGTCCTGACTACCTGGAAAATTAGAGAATGGCTCTCTTGACTCAACAGATTCAAACTGTTGTGAGAACGTATAACAAGCAGTTAAGACTGGCCGGGTTCAACAGAACCAAAAGATGTGATCCTCCTCCAACCAGAAAGGATGAGGTTACGATTTCTGCAGAAGGCAAAAGACAGCAGATCGATCAGCGGTCGACCAATCCGCTAGTTGAGAAGACAACATATAATATTGCATTTCCTGAAGGCGCGGACGGAAATCCCTAATCCGACGCACATGGCTCCGATGGTTAGCATAGGGCATACCCTTATCCAAATGGTCTTTGCGGTGACAGGCTGCTATGATAGGAAAACTCTCAGGAGCTTTTTTTCAAGGTGTTAGAAGATGGCTAACTCGCCGGTTATCGAAGAAGTGCTGAATATTTTAATCGTTGATGATGACAGGATGTTGTGCGAGACGCTAAGAGATATCTTTGCCAAGGAAGAGAGCTTAAAAATTACGTCGTCATATAACGGCGTTGATGCCATCCAAAAGATAAAGGAAAGACAATTCGATCTTGTTCTTACTGATTTAAGGATGCCCGGCGCTGATGGCATTGAAGTTTTAAAAATTGCCAAAGAAATCAACCAAGAAGCACATGTGGTTATCATGACAGGGTTTGCATCCCTGGAAACGGCAATGGAGGCCATAAAAAAAGGTGCGTATGATTATATTACAAAACCCTTTAAGCTTGATGAGATAAAAATTGCGGTGCAGAACGCGTGCGAGAAAATCAGGTTGTTACGACAGAATCGCACATTGATTGCAAATCTCAACCATGTCTACCAGGAACTGGACAACTTGAAAAAGTCCCGCAATGTACCTGAAATGCGGATGCCTGCAATTAGCAAAAAAATGGATGAAATCCGGGATAGGGTTGCAGAAGATATCATCGGCTTGCAAACTCTTCCCACTGGTTTAGCCGCTGTCCATTACCTACAAAAAAGGCGCACCGATAAAAGATACGTGCTTGTGGAGCTGGAGAAATTGGGAAAGCTCAGGGAAGAAGGAATTATTACTGAAGAGGAGTTTCTTAGCTGCAAAACCAAGTTTCTAAATGAAATATAACATCGCGTTCTGCGGTTACCCAATCCGCATACACCTGAAACAGCTTGTCCTTAACCAGGGAAGATCATCTTTTACGCAGCATGATACGGATCGAAGACGTGGCGTAAGGACAGGTTGCGAACCGGGAAGGCCTCACGTGCGGTCCGACCCAAAAAGAGGAAAGGCATATGGCAGGTTGCGGTGCGAACGGGAAGAAGCGTGAGCACCGGTCTGTGGGCGGCCAGGCAACCCACACCCAGGTTATTGCGGTGACCAGCGGCAAGGGGGGGGTGGGAAAGACCTGCGTGGTGGCCAATCTTGGCTATGCCCTGACCCGGCTCGACAAACGGGTCCTGCTCGTGGATGCCGACATTGGGTTGGCCAACCTGGATGTTATCCTGGGGTTATCGCCGCGCTACAATTTACAGCACGTGCTGAGCGGTGAAAAATCGATCGGGGAGGTGGTCATAACAACACCGGAAGGAATGAAAATACTCCCGGCAAGTTCAGGCATACAGGAACTCACCGACTTGTCCAAGTCGCAGAAAATCTGCCTTCTCTCCGAACTGGAATCTCTATCCCGCCAGGTCGACATGATTCTGATCGATACCAGTACCGGCATTTCTTCCAACGTGATCTACTTCAATCTGGCGGCCCATGCTATCCTCATGCTGGTGTCGCCGGAGCCCACTTCCGTCACTGATGCCTATGCCATGATGAAGGTGCTGTGCTTAAAGCATGAGAAGAATCATTTTAATCTCCTGGTTAACGGCGCCCGGAGCGCGGAAGAGGCTAAGGAGGTTTACAACCACA